>JBIQMJ010000594.1:0-1516 GCA_044463445.1 Segetibacter koreensis | reverse complement strand
TATCTTAACTCGAATGTTATTAGAAAAGATGGGGTTCGTCAAAGGGATACGATAAGAAAAAGAAGTAAAACTACAGCCAATAGTAGGTTAGCAATAGTGGGACAGGCAGTATAAACTCAATATTTGTATTTCTATTGGGCATGTACAAATATTGGACTGACGTTTTCAAATGCCCCCATCGTCAATACGTAAACCGTAAGCGGCAATGTTCATAGACCGCATAATTACCTTTAGAAATTCATATTCTATAAATGACAAATTATTTGTTTAAGGACTTTAAAGAGGTAGAAGAAAGTATTAAAAAACTTGCTCCGTCAGTTGTTTATAAGTATCGTGCCGATTGGAATAATCCTTTTCATAAAGAACTTATTACAAGTCAGACATTATGGTTTGCAGCACCAAGAGATTTAAATGACCCATATGACATTAGGACACCGGTTCAATTTGACTTTTCAGAAATAGAACATCCGATTTTCTTTCAAAAACTCAAGGGCCACTTACAAGCAAACAATCCTAACATAGCTTTTACAGAAAGGGAAATTAACGTAATTTGTGAAAACAAGCTTGATGAGATAAGAAAAGATCCCAAATCATACTTTGAAAAAAATTATCGAGATATCAGGGAGGGAGACATATATGATCGGATTGGTTTGTTTAGTTGCACAACAGATGAACTTAATGAAACGATGTGGGCACATTATGGCAACAACAATCAAGGCTTCGTTATTGGATTTAATACAGTGGAATTAAGTAGGAACCTTTTTTGTAGTATTGGTCCAGTAAGATATAGTGATGACATTCCTAAGTATAGTTTTCTAAACATAAAAATGGACGATGATTTTGACATATATTATTTGAAATCGAAAAAATGGGAGTACGAAAAAGAATTTAGATTCTTTACAATTGGCGATGATGCTAATATTAACAGAGTGAAAAAATATTCTATCTCAAGTGTTGCAGAGTTTTTATTAGGTAGTAATTTTCCAGAAAATCAGAAAGACAACTTTGTAACCGTTGTAAGAGATTTATTTCCCAAAACGATTCCAATTTACCAGGCTAAACCAAAAGTCTCAGGTTTTGGATTAGAGAAAACAATTATTGCGTAACCATTAAACTTAATATGGTTGGTTTGTTTTCAGTTCATTCCCAGCCGAGTCTCCTGAAAGGGACCCAGCGTAAACGAGGGAGCGGTTATCCAACAGTAAACCCACACAAAACAATAAACCCTGTTTTCGCTTTAACCGGTTAGTATCAGCAAAGGAACAAATAATCAACTTTTTAATTTACACCCGGCTTCCTTTCGTGCAAAGATTTTCCAACAAAGGCAAAAAAATAAAACCTGGATTTTCTATTAATTGTCATTTTTTTGCAATCGCTCCTAACTTCCATTTATTATTGGTAACTTCAACTGGGATTGCACCAATCAACCTCACCTGAAGCTTCAAAAAAGATCCTCCTCGCACCACAGAATGACAGCTCTTTATCTTTGGAGTGTGCCGAAAATCCAATCAAAGAG
>JBIQMJ010000593.1:0-1520 GCA_044463445.1 Segetibacter koreensis | reverse complement strand
TAATAGGTTTTCCATCACGTGTGACGTGAAAATACATTTGTCCATCTTCGGCAAAACAATGATTCAATAAAAAATCGATGCCCTTTTTTGCCCCATCCAGCCATTCCGGTTTTTTTTCAACGGTGTTATACAAAGTCGCCAAAAGCCACGTCGCGCGTCCTTGTATCCAGACTGCTTTATCGTCATCAAGCAGGCTTCCATCCCGATCCCGCATCAATAAAAAACCACCAAACTCTTCATCAATACTTCTCGGAAACCAGAAAGGAATCGTATCGTTGAGCAATTGATTTTTGTAAAATGTGGCTTGTTGTTGTAGATAACTTTTGTCCATCTTTATATTATCTGAAATTTTCATTAGTGTTTTTGTGATTACGGCTAAGATTCTGCATACAAAGAAACTTTATTTAAATCTTTGGTCAATTCACGAATCACCGCTTCCAATTTTTTTGTCTGTTCAAGAGAAGGATACTTTTTTCCTATTGCGTATTGGCGAACCAAAGATTCATTCATACTTGCATGACGGGCAATAGCTGACGCATTTAAAAAATCATGCTCGCTAAAAAAAGACTGTAAATCATACACAATGTCGAATTGCAAATTATCTGCATCTAGTTTTAGCCAAAAATTATCGCCGTTTTTTTCGTGTGTTTGATAATCACGAATCAGATCTTTTAGATTCTGCAAAACTTCTTTTTTAGAACTGCCAAAAGTAACTGGCAAAAAACTTTTTCGCCCTTCGATTCTTCCATATAATCCATCATGGCCTTTTTCAATTATTACCTGCAATGCTTTCATTTTTTAATATTTACAAATTATTATTCTGCGAAAAGCAAAAGAATTATTTTAAACCAGCTTGTTTAAGAATTGAATTAAGCGTACCGATTTTTATATCCTCTTTACCATGTTCCGGAACGACCACAATTCCTTTCTTTGTTCGATGTTTGAAAATCTTATGGCTTCCCGCCTGTCTTTCAAAAAACCATCCATCCTTTTCGATCAGTTTAATTATATCTTTTGCTTTCATAAAGGTAACGTTTATGTTACTTATTTAAAAAGTTAACTTTAAAAAAAATCCAAAAGGAAAATATTTACTTCTCAAAAAATTCCTTCAAATTTTGTCCCAAAACCTCATATCCATCAGCATTTGGATGCAAGCCATCGATTATAAATAATTTGGGATTTATTTTATTTCCTGTCAAAAAATCTTTTCTAAAATCAACATAACCAATATGATTTTTTAAAGACATCTCTTTTATTTTTTTATTGATCGTCGCAACCCGCTCTTCTGCTTTTGTGCGAGGTAAAATTCCAACCATTGTAATTCTGGCGTTAGGTTTTCTTTGTTTAATTGCATGAATTAAAAATTGCAATCCTTCGACAATGTCAGTATCAGAATTTCCGGCAGACAAATTATTCGTGCCTATCATCAGCACGATATTTTTCCCTTTGAAATCATCAAACTCCTCATGATAAACACGCCACAAAACATTCTCGATTCTGTCCCATCCAAATCCGGCGTT
>JBIQMJ010000592.1:661-1521 GCA_044463445.1 Segetibacter koreensis | reverse complement strand
GGGACGCAATTGAAACCGGCTATCGCCTCATTGATACAGCGCAATCTTATGGAAATGAAGAAGCGGTCGGCCAAGCAATAAAACGAAGTGGCATTCCAAGAAAGGACTTATTTATCACCACAAAACTTTGGGTACAATCAAACGGTTATGAAGAAACAAAAAAAGCGTTTGAAGATTCGCTAAAAAAATTGCAATTGGATTATTTGGATTTGTACCTGATTCATCAGCCGTTCGGCGATGTGTATGGTGAATGGAGAGCGATGCAGGACTTATATAAAGAAGGAAGAATCAAAGCCATTGGCGTAAGTAATTTTCAACCCGACAGGTTGATAGATTTGATTATTCATAATGAAATTGTTCCGGCAGTTAACCAGGTTGAAACACATCCGTTTCATCAGCAAATTGAAACACAAAAATTCTTACAGGAAAATAAAATACAGATAGAATCGTGGGGACCATTTGCAGAAGGCAAGAACAATCTTTTTCATAATGAGTTGCTTGCTTCCATCGGAAAGAAATATAATAAATCCATTGCGCAGATTGTCATTCGCTGGCTTACGCAAAGAGGCATCGTTGCAATTCCAAAGTCAACGCACAAAGAAAGAATGGAAGAGAACGTCAACATTTTCGATTTTGAATTAACTGCTGAAGATATGGATGCCATCAAAACATTGGACACAAATGCAAGTCTCTTCTTTGACCACCGTGACCCGGCAATGGTAAAATTGCTGGGAGAAAGAAAATAATGATTTAAATTCTGACGAAGAGTTTAGATTAAAAATAAAAAGATAAACCGCATGGCATCAATAAAATTTTTTTTATCACTTGCACTTTTCATTTCCTGTTTCACTGACTTAAAT
>JBIQMJ010000592.1:0-651 GCA_044463445.1 Segetibacter koreensis | reverse complement strand
TTAAATCCCCAACAAACAATGCAAACCAATCAGGCTTTAGATAACAAACAACAAAGTATTGTTACGATTTCATCTTTTACAGCTAAAGGTGATTTGTTACCACTACAAAAAGCATTGAACAGTGGTCTGGATGCCGGATTAACAGTAAATGAAATCAAAGAAGTGCTCGTGCATCTTTATGCTTATTGCGGGTTTCCACGCAGCATCCGTGGTTTACAAACTTTTATGGAAGTGTTGAATGAGCGCAAAGCCAAAGGCATTAACGATGTAATGGGTTCCGAAGCATCGCCTGTCAAAGATGAACGGAATAAATACGAGCGGGGTAAAGTCATTTTAGATTCACTTTTAGGTACACCGCAAAATGGCCCCAAAACGGGCTATTCAGCATTTGCGCCGGTAATAGACACGTTTCTGAAAGAACATTTGTTTGCTGATATTTTTGAACGGGATGTGCTTACTCATCAACAACGGGAATTGGTTACAGTATCCGTTCTCAGCAGTATCGGCGGCGTAGAACCCATGCTACAATCGCATTTACAAATTTGCCTGAATGAGGGTTTAACACCCGCGCAATTACGACAATTCGTTGACCTTATAAAAGTCACAGCAGGAGAAGCAGAAGCGAAAGCAGCGCAAACCGTTTTAGAAAAT
>JBIQMJ010000591.1:0-1535 GCA_044463445.1 Segetibacter koreensis | reverse complement strand
TCTGGGCCTTAGAACACAATTACGTCAGTGTCGTTCCTGTGCATTTTGATCTTACCAACTATAAACTTAAAAAAGAACTCGAAAATAATTGGGAAATTTTATGATCTTTAAAAAAGACAATTTTGTTTTCGGGATTGCACTGGGAATTATAGCACCGCTAATCGGTTTCCTGGTTTATAAACTGATAAAGTTTAAACCGCTTTCACTATCTGAAATGTTTCAGTGGATGAAAATGAATCCCAGCCTCATCACAGTAGCCATCAGTGTTTCCTTAATGGCCAATGCAATTCTATTTACCATTTATATCAATGGAAATCGAGATAAAACAGCCAAAGGAATTTTTATTATAACCATGATCTACGCTGCAATTGCTTTAATCTTCAAATATTGGTAACAGTGAACGAAAGAATAACCTGGATTTTTATTCTGCAAAATAAAAATTACGTTTACGCATAACCGTTAGACTATAGATTTTTATCAGAATAAACTTCTACTTTGAAAGGTTGCCAACTTTCTAAAAGTTGGCAACCTTTCAAATCTTCAATCGCAAACGTCGCTTCTCTAGCCATCCTGTAACCAAAACTATAATTAAGGCAAAAACCAATGATTTGATGATTCCTGCTGCTCCTGTTCTCAATATCAGCGGTAAATGAATTCCTATCAATGATAAAAAAATTGCTTCATGAAAATAAGGAAGCAGGTAACAGGTTAAAGTGCTTGTGCCCGCAGGTTTAATAACCCTGAACCAGTTTTCTTTTCCTTTTCTGTCCACTAAAAATATTAAAAGTGCAAATGTAAGAACGCTGATAGCCGCACAAATGGTAGTCCACGAAGGTGTGGCTCGTATTTTTGAAATACCCCACAATGGCCTCGTTGCAAAACCAAAAACAAACAAAAGAATGGCTATAAGGAATAATATCATTTCTGTCTGGCCCGGCTTCTGCGACAATTTCCTGTAGAAGACGGCACTGATCACTCCGAGCATCGTGATGGAAGAATTCGATGCATTTCCCAAACCCGGGGAATCTATCATATGTCTGAAAGAAGCGATAAACGAAGGTGCATTAAGCATTACCGCAGAATTAAAAGCAACAAAAAATACAAAGCACAAGATCAGTATCCAAAGTTTTTCTTTTGCAAATAATGAGATGGTAGCGCATGCAAAATAAGCCCATCCTATCAATCCTAAAATTCCCCACCAATGGGGCCGCATCCAGATGATTCCGTAGAGAGAAGTGCCCTTATATATTGCCGCCATTACGATCAAAATACCAATTCCCAAAGCCTGCAACCACAGCATCAGCCTGCGTTTGGTTTTTGGATAATCTAACCAGATCAGGAAAAAAGAAAGCGTTACCAATATCACCCAGACCGAGCGTGGCAGCAGAGATTGATTACTGTAATTCTCCATATTCATTTGAAAAAATCCCATCACAATAAGCGCCAGGGAACGCAAAATAATATGCCGGAAAATAAGCGCCTTTGATTGTCCGCGATCCTGCCTGCTTTGCTGACTGTAGGGAATAGATAATCCG
>JBIQMJ010000590.1:0-1537 GCA_044463445.1 Segetibacter koreensis | reverse complement strand
AAATCGCCATCACACCAAAGCCACTGCCACCGGTGGTCACCACATTTTTATCATTCTGGGGATAAATGCCATCCATGTTTATCCGCTCACAAGCCATACCACTGTTTGGCTCTGCGCCGGTCAAGAAATATTGGAAGGTTTGATATTGGATGAGGGTTAATAAAGAATCGGTTGAAACAGAATCAGAATTTGCTTTAAAAGTTGCTTTACTTGCATTGGAGCCACTGGTGCAGGCAAAAATTATTGCGCCTATTATGCACCAAAAAAAAATGTTCTTCAAAGATTTCATCCTTCAATATTTTACAAAAATATTTTTTAAAAAATACGCGAACTTACCTTGACAGATTTTGAAAAGAAAGTAATAGTTCAGGAAGCCTGATTTGAATCGTACCCCAATAATTTCATTATTAATTCCGAAATATTCATGGATGATAAAATTCCTGAAATCTTTTAAAATTCGCCATTCAATTTCAGGATGACTCATTTTAAAATCTTCGGATATTCTTGCCGCAGCCTCTCCTATAATCTCAAAATTTCTTTCTACGGCAAACCTTGTTTTTATGTCTGATTCATAGATCTCTAATGTCATTCCCTTTGTAAACTCCAAAATAATATTAATCGCACTTTGGATATCGTCAAGAAGTAAAGTTGTAACTCGTTCAGACATGGATCAAACTGCTTTCAACGTATGAAATATACCGGGCTTTAATTCCCTTCCGGGATACCAAATCAATTTTTTGTTTAAAGGCATCTTCAAGCTGATGAGCTATTTTGATATAATCAAATCCATCAATCCTGTCATTAAAATCAACTAATATATCAATGTCGCTATTTTCATTGTAATCGCCTCTTGCATAAGAGCCAAACAAACCCATTTCAGAAATCGGAAATTTTTTCTTCAATTCTTGTTTTTGTGATTCAAGAATCTTTAGTATCTGATGGGTGGTATACATAAAACAAATCTAACTAAAATAATCTGTAAAAGTCTTTGCAAAAAGTCATTCAAAGCTGATACGTCTCAAGCGTTGGCATCTGTTAAAATAATCATTCAAATGAAGTTTTAAGGTTATATTCCAGAGTTTTAAAAAATATTTTTTGGTTATGATTTTTGGTCCAGCTTAAATTTATTTTTCTTTAACCAGCTTGTTTAATACTTTTTTTATTCCAGGATTTTTCATAAATAAATCCCAGATAAAACCGCTTCTGTAATTTTCTGTCATTACCACAATTTGCGCCTGGTTCAATCCCATATAAATTGGCGAGCACCAGTTTTGCGACAAATTCAATGCATCGCGAAAACCATATTCGCCCCATAAAAATTTACCGTATTGATGATAATAATTTTTCAATGCCGACATAGATTCATCCGGTGTGTAAGGCATAGAACTCAATATCTGATGTTAACGTGGATTGAAATCCAAACAAATTAAACAGGGTAATAAATAGTAACGCCATTTTAATCCATTATATAAATCATATGTTTTTACAAAATTTTAATATCACACTAAATATCCGGGCTTTGAAACCCCAGGTTTTT
>JBIQMJ010000589.1:0-1542 GCA_044463445.1 Segetibacter koreensis | reverse complement strand
ATCAAGGTTCAACACCATAATTATGAACTCTATGCCTCGTAATACAGCTGAATATATTCAGGCGAGTAGTCGTGTTGCAAGGAATGATTATGGGCTTGTTTTAACGGTTCACCATCCATTCAGAGCAAGAGATATTTCTCACTATGAAAAATTTATTGAGTTTCACGAAAAGATGTATAGCTATGTTGAACCCATTTCAATAACTCCATTTACACAAAAAGCTGTAGAAAGATATATGGGGTTGTATTTAGCAACAATGCTACGCCACAGGACTAGATTTACTGAACGCCTTTCTGCAAGTGATATTTCTATACTTTCAGAAACTGAACTATCTGAGATAATTTCTGAATTGACTGACTATTTTGAAGAACGAAAAATTAGAATGAGCACTTATGACACATTAATTAGCAACCTTCTTAAAAATGAAAATGTTGAACAAATAAAGAGATGGATACAAGAGGCATTTTCAGAATGGCAAGAAGAATCAAACAAAACTTTGGGAGATAATAAAACTTTTGTGTTCAATAATAAATCAGCAAGGTCAACCCCACCGCAAGAACAACTCTATGTTGATATTGAAGAATATGAAGGCAATATTCATAGTAAAAAATGGCAGGTTCCAATGTCGTTGAGGGTAATTGAACCAGAAGCGGCGATAAAAATAAATTCTATATAAGATGAAAGTATTAAAGCAAAATCAATATAACCAAGGAGTTGGCAAATACAAATTACTTTCCTCAACTTCTGGCGTTGGTTCAATTATTACAACCAAACTTGGCTCTTATGTTTTAATTTCCGACATAAATAAATGGAGATTTATTAAATGGGCAAATTCAAAAATTGAAATTCTAAGAACTAACAATACAGATGAGAGAAAAATATATGAATTGAGTAAGTCAGAAATTTCAAATAGAGGAATTGAATTTATTGACGATCAAAGATTTATTAAATTCATTAAATCCGAGAAAAAACTTGAAAACTTAGTTTGTTTGATTGGCATACCTCATATGGCTTTGAATGAATCATCCAATACACCTAATTGGAAAAATCATCCAATAAGAACTGCATTAGAAAAAACCGGTGAACAATTTGAAGGAGTTTCAAGCCATTATATGATTAATGGTACTCACTTTCCAAAATGGTTTAAAAATTCCGATGGTGAATTAAAATTAATTAAAGAATGGTTTGCAATTTGGGAAAAAGAATGCCGTAAATATCCTGATACTTTAAAGCTCCATAATTTCTCACCCCCTAGAGATGCTCTAAGTAAAAAGTCATTTATTCGTGAAATAAACTCAAAAAATGAAGACGGAAACCCAATCAAAATTCGAGAGTACAAAACTCTTGAACAAACTAACTTAATTTTGATTTGTCCTAATGGTCACCTTTCAGATATTCCTTGGGCTAACTATTTACGATGGAAAACAGAAAAGTATTTAAGGCTTCGTCCTGAGGAAGATAATGGGGAAAATCTTATGTCAAATGAAATGGTTGGCCCTTGTTGCAGTAATCCAAAACTTAAGTGGACAGAGAGCAAAACAA
>JBIQMJ010000588.1:0-1552 GCA_044463445.1 Segetibacter koreensis | reverse complement strand
GCTGGAAGCATAAACCCAAACATCCCTGTTGCTGATAAGGCCGCTTAGCGATACCGGCGAATTGCGAAGAGTAGTCTTTTTGATCCTGTCATCGCCTGGTTCAATATCTGCTGCAAAGGAGGGATGAGCTACCCGGGTTTCCCCGGTTTGGTTCTGAGGAATGAATACAGGATTGAGTTGATCGCCTGAGCCGGTTCCGAAAACATGGTAAACACCAGTATTGAAATTTCCATTTGATGAAAAGAAGGAAGCGTTGAGATCGTCAAGCGCAGTCTGCCATTTACTTTCATAAACACTGACTCTCGCAGCAAGCGCCCTGTTGAATTTTGTCAATCCGGCAGCATCGCTAAATCCATTAAATCCGGCTAATGAAAAAGAAATTTTTGCATTACTAAAATCAGTTTTTGCTGAATCCAGCAGCGAGGAAATGGCTGCCAATCCATCAGCATAACTCACAAGAGGGCCAAGGCTTTTAGGATTGGACACCTCTGTTCTTATACCATTATCATAAGTGAGATTAAGATTGAGTAACAACTGGTAGGCTTTAATGGTTCGGGCAAAACCAAGATAGCCTTCTTTTTCTTCATTGGAAACGGTAGTAGAATTTTTTGCCGCCTGGATAAGCACATTACAGTTTTTTACTACGCTGTATCGTGCTGCCCAGGGGGTAGTGATATAAAAGTTGTTGCCAATCAGGTTGGCATCATTTGCGCCAAGCAAATCCAACACATAACGTGGCTCGGAGTTGGAAAAACGATAAATCTCCCTTCCGATTACACTCACATCATCAAGATAAATATTGAGTGAATTTCTCATTCCTGATTCTGTTCCGCTCACAAGATTATTTAACTGATTTCGTGTGGCATTCTTTGTCAAATCCTGGATAGTGCTTCCATTTAAATCACCAAAGTCTTTTTTACAAGCCGTAAAAAGAAACAATGAGCAGGAAAGCAATAGTATATTTATTTTAATATTTCGTTGCATGATCTTTTTGTTGAAGGGTTAAAAACTAAGTGATAAGTGAAAGGCCGCTTGCTTACTTGATGGATAAGGGCATATTCCCACACCTGATGAAAATCCGGTACCGAAATTAGATACTTCCGGATCATACCCTTTGTATTTTGTAATGGTGAAAAAATTGTGAAGAGATGCACCCACATTGATTGATTTGATAAAAGCAACCGGTAATTTTCTAATGGCATAGTACAAGCCAATCTCCCTGAAACGCAGGTAGGAAGAGGTTTCTACAGTTTGCTGTGCATTTACGCCAATTTGCATCAGTTGAGTGATGCCGTAGGGCATTCCTGATTTCGTCGGCTTGTCAAAATCAGCGCTGGTACCACCAAATACGCTTTGAAGAGAAGTTACATTAACGTTTTGTCCCCCATATTTCCAGTGAATCAGAAAACGCAGGCTTAATCTTTTATTCCATGTAATGTCATTATAGGTGCTCATCTGGAATTTGGGTTCGGCGTCACCTAACAAACCAACTCCCTGTCCGTTCAGGCCGACAATCTGGGTTGCTGATTTACCCTGTTGAATCATATAAGTG
>JBIQMJ010000587.1:0-1552 GCA_044463445.1 Segetibacter koreensis | reverse complement strand
CGCCAGATGCATTTGCTCCCAAACGCGTGCAATATTATTTGTGTTGATCCATTTATAATTTCTGGGGCCACCTACATAATCGAAGTGATAATAAATTCCATAACCGCCACTTCGTGGTTGGGCATTCACTTTCGGAAGCCTGCGAAGATTGCCCCAGTTATCATCGCTGAATAATAAAGTAATGTCATCGGGTACACGCATTCCCTGATCGTAATAATCCTGCACTTCTTTATACAAGGCCCAATCCTGCGGCGTTTCAGAAGCCGGCTTGCCCGTAACTTCTTCGATAATCTTTCTTTGATTGGCAACGATATTTTCCAACAAGCTGATTGCTGTTCCCTGCGTCATGGGCATATCGCCATCGCCGCGCATGCCAATGGTGACAATGCTTTCATGATGGTCCATGTTTTCAATTCCTTTTCTCCAGAAGGAGTCAAGTTCATTTTTATTGGTGGCATAATTCCATGCGCCTTTTCCGTAACGCTTCCATTCCTGTTGCGCTCTGAGCATCGGCTCGTGATGCGAAGTGCCCATCACTATCCCATATTTATTTGCAAGAATTGGATTCAATGTGTCGTCATCATTAAAGGCATTTCCCCACATTGCCGGCCACAAATAATTGGCTTTTAATCTTAATAAAAGTTCAAAAATTTTTTCATAAACATGATGATTTACACCCCAAAATTTCTCTTTTGTCCAGCCGGAAAAAGCAGGCGCTTCATCATTGATAAAAATGCCGCGGTATTTTACTAACGGTCTGGCATGTACGAAAATATTGTTGTTTACATAGATCGCTTTTTTCTTTTTTACAGGAACATCCGCCCACCAATACCAGGGCGAAACGCCCATCTCTTTTGACATTTCAAAAACCCCGTACGCGGTGCCTCTTTTGTCGCTTCCGGCAATCACCAACGCCCGGTCAATTCCTTTAAAAGGATTTTTTATAATTTGAATTTGATAAGCTTCCCATTTATTTTTTATTGAATCAATATTTATTTTTTTTGATTGAATTAATTGCTGTACCAAATCAGAACTATTTATGGAGCCGATAATAATAATGTCTTTTGCCCCTGAAGGAGATGCAGTGCTGATTTCAGGCTTTTTATCCGTAACCATTTCTACATCTTTTTGAAAAAGAGAAGCGGCTTTTTGAATCAGCCAGTCATCATTTTTGTCAGTATAAATGCTGGTGGCTGTACTGCCAACAATTGGAAAATTTCCTTTTTCATTTTTATCAGCAACAAAATTTTGAGCAAACAAATTTTGCGAAATAAAAATGCAGAATAAAAAAACAATCTTGTTCATGTGCCAATTTTATAAATCCATAACACGAAAGCGTAATAAGAAAATAAAAAACTCTACTAAAAGTTCGTTTACTGTTTAAAACCCGATTGAATTTCCACCATCTACCGGTAACACCACTCCGGTGATATAAGCTGCTTCTGAACCTGCTAAAAACATTGCTGCATCGCCAATTGTGGACGGTGCGCCCAATTTGCCCATCGGCGTTCTCGACAAAACTTTGTTCTTTCTTTCCGGCTCATTGTTCAAT
>JBIQMJ010000586.1:0-1553 GCA_044463445.1 Segetibacter koreensis | reverse complement strand
CGGTTGACTACAAACATAGTTCGGCCAAATATTACATGTCAGGAATACAAAGTGACTACCCGATTATAGATTGACCAACTGATCGGCCGTGTCCTGCATCCGCACAAAAGGCTGGGAGGAGAGACACGGCCTGGGAGAAAATTTGGAATGGTACTGCAAAAGGAATAGAGGGTTATGAAGTTGTGAAAGGAAGTAAAAAGACAGGCTTGTCAACTGAAGGATATTACCAGGAAGGTAATCAGCCCTTAAGAGGTGATGCAAATTCATTGAATGAAATTATTTTAAAGAAGAAAAAATGATGCTAAGGAAACTTAATGCAGTTAACCCTGGCTTTGTAGATACCTATGAAGCATATTCCAAAAAGATTTTTATTGGGAGTAATAATGTTGTAATTCCTTACGTTAATATTGGATTAATGCCAAGTAATCCTATAAATCATAAACAGTCAGTAGTTGATTTTAGCTATTACGTATTTATAGATGTTGGATCAATGAATTTTTCGGCAAAGAAGGGGAAATTAACTGTTAACTTTAATGAAAATATCGATGTCAATGGTACTACAGAATATATTATGGCGGGAGGGTACGAAAGTGGTAATAGCGCGGAAATAAAAATAGTTTGTAAGGATATTCTGTTTTTTCTTCTGGATGAAGCGAGAATCAATGATACATTTCATCCTTATTTACCACTTGATACCCCTAATTTCAAACAGAATATAGATACCAAGGAAGTAGACGATTTTTTTTCACTTAAAAATTTACCCACAGAAATCAGAGAAATTCTGGGGGAAAATTTATACAGCTTGATTTGGTGGTAATTTATCCTAAAGTGGCGCTGGTCTCCGGACCTATGCTAGAACGTCACTAAATTGTAGGTCGCCTCAGTATGTCCCATCCAAATAAAAACTAAAAAATTTGCTGTCCTTATGTTTTTAACAACCCCATTTTTCTTTCCTTCTCAGCAACGTCTCACGATAGTGGTAGTGTATTAGAAATGTTGTTTTCCAAATTTTGAGTAGAAATTTTATTTTGTAATGTAGAAAGAATAGAATTTAGGCAACCTTTACGGCTGCCTTGATTTTTTTAAGGCTTTAAAACTAATTGTAATGAATCGAGTAAGTACCACGTGTATCAGAGTTGTTGCTGAAAAAATTTCGTGTAGGTATTGTAATGGGAAATGCATTAAACATGGAAAGGTTGCCGTTAAACAGAGATACCAGTGCTGTAGTTGCGGAAGAACTTTTATTACAAATTACGCTTATAATACCTGTAAACTACTATCACCGAATGGATAACTAGGCTTGAAAAAGAAGGATGCGGAATAAGAAGCATAGTACGATTATTAGAAATATTAGGAACAACAGTACTAAAATGGATACTCTCCATTGCGAAAAATATCCGGAAGCCGGCAATGGCTACTGATAAATTTTATGAGAAAGATGAGATCAGGACATTTTATAAATCCAAAGCAAGACTGATTTGGCTGGTATATGCATTGCAAAAGGATACAAAAGAAATCGCCGATTTTGCCATAGGGAGGCAGACGATAAAAAC
>JBIQMJ010000585.1:0-1556 GCA_044463445.1 Segetibacter koreensis | reverse complement strand
CGTGTCCTGCTGCTGCACAAAGGCCCGGAATAGAGACACGGCCTGGGAGGAACATTCTCAACTCTTGAGTTCTTTAAATCCTAAATTGGGTTTTTAAGGGCTGACTACTTCCTGTTTCACACCACATCAATCATTTGTTCAATCATGTTATTCAGCGCTTCATTGATTCCTTGATTTTCCCAGATGTTATCAAGATTCAATTTTTTATTGGTCTTGTATGTGGATATTACGCACCCATAGTTTACCACTAATTTCAGAGCATAGTTTACCAGTTATTTCAGTCCAAAGTTTACCACTTTATTGATGGATTTGTTGATAGTATTTTTTCACGGCATTGCTTTGTAAAAAAAGCATGGCCAACAAAGTGATCACAATGCAACAAATCCGAAGTATTATTCAACTCCTTGAAAAAGCCAAATGGTATGAATACATTAATGATCCCACTCTTGCTGATGCAATCCTTGTCAGACTGACAGCGGGTGCACATCGTATTGAACTGAAAGGAGAATCACTGAGAAGAAAAAAAGTAACTGATTATACATTCCACAATTTCCTTGAAGAAAATACAAATCGCATTTATTTCTTCGTTTACTATATAAGAGAGAATTAGTATAGCAATTTTGTTTCATCCTGTATTCAAAATATCTATTTTCTCTCAGTAAGTAGATGAATAAATTTATCAATAGAAAGAACCGTTATTTTAGGAAAAGATATAGTCTTCAAAACACTAAAATGCTTATCCTCCGTTACAATAAAATTTGCGCTACCGGCAATTGCACAATCAGTGTATTTGTTGTCATCCGGGTCTGCCTCAATTAGCAACCAGTTGTAGAATGGTGTATGAAATTGAACATTAGGAAGTTCTTTTAGTAAAGCTACAAGAGCATTAGCTGTGGGAACGCTGTATTTTTGTTGTAGTACCTCCTGATATTCAAGTAAAATTTCGGATGAAAGCACAAGATTAAATTTGCCTTGTGCTAATGATTGGTAAATAATATGATACGGCGACTTTGACGAAAGGCACATTACTAAAATATTGCAGTCAATCACAACTTTCATGTCTTATGCCGATTTGCGAAAATGCTCCAGCTTCCACTTTTCAAAAGTTTGCTGGCTGTAATTTTTTTCATCAGCAGCCTTATCAGCTTCTCTTACTACTTTATCACTTAAATATCTTACGAGTAGAGACTTGATTTCTCTTAAATCTTCTTCGCTCTGGTTTGCAGAGAACAGATTTAAAATTTCCAGTTGAGTATTATTTAATGCCGCTTCCATAATTTTTTTAGTTATTGTTTCAGAAAATAAAGTTTTACTGCGTCGCCTGTTTGCCAGGTACACTTTTTAATTTAGCTTCTTTCGGCTTTGCAGATTTTCTTTTATTCTTTCTATATTCTTCCAGTTCAGAAGTTAATTCTTCAATTTTATTATCCCTCTTTAAAAGTTCATCTTTAAAATATTCGATAATCTCTTTAATAGGATAGACATGATTAGTTTGTCCGGTACCTTGCTCCAATGCTATATTGTTATTAAGAATATTCTTTTCATTAAACTTTTCA
>JBIQMJ010000584.1:0-1565 GCA_044463445.1 Segetibacter koreensis | reverse complement strand
ATAAATTTAATTCAATACAATTTTTTACCGGGCTGTTGACATGATCCGCCACAACGTGGGTATCTTTTACTTTTACCACCTGGTATTTTGTCTGGCAACAATCTTTGCTGTTATCAAGCTTCGTACATTTTTTGGATACATCCTGTGAAAGGGCGATCGACACAGATTTTAATTTGCCGCAGCAATAAAAGCTTTTAAGATTTAAACCCAATGTTGAAAGGGAATAAATGCTGAGCAGTAATATGACGATAATTTTTTTCACCGTAGGTTAAAGAACGACAAAAATAAAAAGAATAAATCTTTCAAAAACTGATTTTTATCATATCGTTTAGAAAGACTTCATTATAAATCCACAACAGACGCATGAATCTGCTTGTCATTTTCCCAAATACAAATTGCATATTCATTGTCCAGCGCTTTCAAAACAGGAAGGCTTCCATTACCGATCTCTTTTTTTATGCCGCCATCTTTCATGCAAATCACTTTTTGATTTTCAGTCCAGGCGTAGATGTTTTTGTTATTTATACAGGCTATGGTGCAGTTTCTGCCCTCTCCTATTTTAACTTCAGGAACTCCCGGTACGGCTGTAAAAATATTTCCTTCACGCTTCCAGACAGTTTGAACCTTTCCATTTTCATTTAATGCCAAGGCACCCCCATCCATAGGACAGGCATTTAATTTCCAATCACCCATTCCAATTTTTTGTGCCGAAGAGAATGAAGCGCCATCATTGTCTGATTCTGTTAAATACAGGTCTCTATTACCTTGCAGCCAGTTGCGAAACATTACATATACAGCTTTTCCTTTCATAACCACCGACGGTTTGCAACATGGGCAAACGCCGGTATCAGGCGATGTATAAACCATCCTGTTTTCAGACCAGCTTTTCCCGCCATCATTGGATGCCGCGCCATAAATTTTATTTCTTTTGTTTCCCCGCAAATCAAGCCAAACGGCAAACACATTTTCTCCATCGGCAGCCAAAGCCATAAGCCCTTCTTTTGCCACTGTATCCACATCATTTACCCGGGTACCCTGCTTCCAGTTTTCTTTGTCTTTATAATACGAAAAAATATTCCCTGCAGTTGTGCAGGCAGTAATTACAAGGCCGGATTTATTTACGGCAATTTGTGGGCCACGCATCGCAAAAGAAAACATGTTCGGAAGAACGGCTACTACTGAAGGCTGAGAAAAAGATTGGCCATTATCGGAAGAAGAAGAATACATTATCGAATCGCCCAATCCATATACCAGGTGAATGGTTCCGCTTTTATCTTTGGCAATATCGGGAACCTGCCCATTACCAATTACAAAATCAGCCCTGGCTATTACTTTTTTTTCCTTGCATGAAATAAAAGCCACCAAAAGAAATATTGCCGGAAAAATTTTAAGAAGAAATATTGTTTTCGTTTGTTTCATTAGAGGGAATTATGAGTGAAAGAATTTACTAAAAGTCGAATTAGTAATATTTTTTGAAAATACCCGTAGCAAATTTAGCGGACTAATTAAAAAGTTGAAACATTTTTTTCTCTATCTTTTTACTATCAGATATTACATTGAAACCG
>JBIQMJ010000583.1:0-1568 GCA_044463445.1 Segetibacter koreensis | reverse complement strand
ACTTCCCCGCTCAACAAAGAAGGTTATTACTAAAAAATTATAATACAGAAGTACAAAATCTTGCAAATACGGTTGCTCTTGGGGTGAAGATTGCACTTACTGAACAAAATTACAATGGCCTTGATTCGTCTATGAAATTCGTTACGAATGATCCGAGGCTTAAATTTGTAAGCACTGTTCAATATGATACCAGCTGGAGTGAGGATCACCAAAGCTTTAAAATAGAAAAAAGTATTTTCAGAACTTTTCCTGAAAATGAACATCCTTCGCCAGATATACAGTCAGGCAATTCAATAATTGTAAAGCGCGGCGCCTTTAATACTCCTGTAATGTCAGGAGTTATATTACTTGCTTTCACAACTAAGGAAATAAATGGAAGCCAAAAACAAATAAGGCACGATTCTTTGATAGTAAGTGGTATAGTTTTGTTAATAGGTATATTACTTGGTTTACTATTAGCAAGAAAAATATCTATTCCTCTTTTAGCCTTGCGTGATGCAGCAAACCTTGTAGGAGAAGGCGATCTAAGCCAAAAGGTGAAGAAAATTTCCAACGATGAAATTGGTGAGCTGGGAAAGGCATTTAACAATATGGTGGATGATCTTTTTAAAGCAAGGAAGGAACTTCACGAAAATAATCAAACGCTTCAGGCGACAAATGCCAAGCTAAATAATACGTTGATCGAGTTAAAATCCACCCAAGCCCAACTCATCCAATCAGAAAAAATGGCTTCGCTTGGTGAACTTACCGCAGGCATTGCACATGAGATACAAAATCCGTTAAACTTTGTCAATAACTTTTCAGAAGTCAATACAGAATTGATTGATGAATTAAGCGAAGAAGTTGATAAAGGAAATTTAGATGAAGTAAAAACAATAGCAAAAGATATAAAAGAGAATGAAGAAAAAATAAATCATCATGGCAAGCGAGCCGATGCTATTGTAAAAGGAATGTTGCAACATTCACGGGCAAGCACAGGCGTAAAAGAACTAATAGATATTAATAATTTGACATATGAATATCTTCGTCTATCCTACTACGGTATGAAAGCAAAAGATAAAAATTTTAATTCAGAATTTAAGACAGATTTTGATGAAGCTATGGGTAAAATAAATATAGTCCCACAGGATATTGGAAGAGTGTTACTCAATCTTTTTAATAATGCTTTTTATGCGGTAAATGAAAAAAAGAAAACGGCAGATGAAAACTATGAACCTGTAGTTTCAATCAGTACCAAACAAATAAATGATAAGGTTGAAATAAAAGTTAGTGATAATGGTAACGGTATTCCACAAAACTTAGTTGATAAAATCTTTCAACCCTTCTTCACTACAAAACCAACAGGTGAAGGAACCGGATTGGGATTGAGTTTGAGCTACGATATTATAAAAGCGCATGGCGGAGAAATAAAAGTGGAAAGTAAAGAAGGTGAAGGAACTGATTTTGAAATTGAATTACCCATTAACAATTATTAACAATGAAAAAGATATACTTGTTTCTCAGCAACGTCTCACCCCTTTCTGGCGCAAGCGTCTCGCTTGTGCCTTTTATCTCCCAGGTACTAATTA
>JBIQMJ010000582.1:0-1581 GCA_044463445.1 Segetibacter koreensis | reverse complement strand
TACAAATGTTGGCTTCCTGTAACAAACCACACTTCAAGATTCTTCAGATTGATCATTATGTATTTTTTATCTTTTAAAAATTATTCGTTAGCTACTAATTGGACGTCTTTTATTTTTTCCGGGAACCACAACATCATTTCACCTTTGCCCCTGTTGGCCCAGGCATAATAAGGGATAGCGGTAAAGTGTTGTTTTTCGGTCTGAATGCTTTCGCCATTTTTGCTGACGATTACCGCCGGCACTTCAGCATGAAGGATTTCTATTCCATTTAAAAGTGAACGATTAAACTCGGCCTGAAACGTGGTGCTGGCAGGCAATACGAGATTAGCCGCTTTGCCATTATTGTCAATCCATTCAGCGCAATACATGATGGGCCCGCGCTGCAAAGCCACTTTGCCGATATCGTTTTTTACATTTGAATTGGCAATTACTCTTCTCACTTCCATGGGAAGCTTTACTTCTACCACATCATTTTTTTTCCACTTTCTGTTGATGACCGCATAGCCATTTTTAATTTCGTAAGGCGTTTCTTTTCCATTGACAATGATGATAGCTTTTTTGTCAGAATTATTTTGGAAGGAATACAAATCTGAAGGAATGGCTTCGTTTTGCGCCCAGCCTGGGATTCGTATCAGCATTGGAAAAACAAAAGATTTTTTTGGATTAATGATGAATTTCAAATCACCATCCCATGGATAATTATTTTGCTGTGTGATGGCTACTTCCTGGTTTTGAACTTTCATTGAAACGTTGCTGCTGATAAAAAGATTTACATAAACCTGGTTATCTTTCTGTGCATAAATATATCCGGGAACGGAAGGTAAAAGTCTTACCAAATTTGTCGGACAGCATGAACAAGGAAACCACCCTGAACGCTCTGGTTCCAAATCCGGATGCGTAAAATTATTCGTCACCTGCATGGCGTTGGTGTAGAAAAAAGTCTTGCCATCAAGGCCAATACCCGATATCAACCCGTTGTACAAAATCTTTTCCAGCACGTCGATATATTTTGAATCGCCATGAAGCAGGAACATCCTTTGGTTCCAGAAAACATTGGCAATGGCGGCGCAGGTTTCGTTATAAGCAGTCGTGTTCGGCAATTCATAATTTTCTCCATATCTTTCGCCATCGCCCACGGCTCCGGCGCCGCCCTGCACATACAATTTTTTTGAAACCAAATTATTCCAAATGGTGTCAACCGCCTGCAGCATTTTTTTATCGCCGGTCAATGCGGCTACATCTGCCATTGCAGAATATAAATAGCCGGCACGCACCGCGTGGCCTTCAGCTTCTGTCTGATCCACTACTGGTTTGTCATCCTGCCAGTACATGCCGTTTTTCCATTCATCTATGCTTTTAGGATCGTAGCCTTTATAATGGCCTCTTTGTTCAACAAAAAATTTTGCAGTGTTAAGATATTTTTCATTGCCGGTAATGCGATATAATTTTACCAAACCCATTTCCACCACTTCATGGCCGGGTGCTACATGTTTTTTATCAGGACCAAAAACAGAGCAAACGAGGTTAGCATTTTTTAAAGCAATATTCAATAAAGATTTTTTGCCGGTTGCCAAATAATGC
>JBIQMJ010000581.1:0-1582 GCA_044463445.1 Segetibacter koreensis | reverse complement strand
TACAAAAGTGATAGAGATAATAGAAACGAGGCTAGTTATAGGCCACAAAGAATTAGCAATTTTAACCAAACTGTAAATTTTAAAAGTATTATAAACGACTTAGAAAAGTATTGGTCGATTATTAGTCCTTCAGGTACTGATAAATTTAGTTTACTTGATAAATATCTACTTAGAAAATTGTTTGATACCCTTTATTCTAAGATAACCACTGCAACTACTAAAAATGAATTAATCATAAGTGCTTTTACACAATTAGGTATAAATGATCAATTATTATTTGATTTTTTAGATTATCAATCACCCTTTGAAAACGATCATATAATATTCTCTCAAGCTGGATTAAAAAAAACAACAAGTTTGTCTATTTTGGCTCGTGCTACGCTTCTATTAAGAATTTCTGCTGGTCTTGTGTCACAATTATATAAAGATGGAGGAGTTCAAAAAAATGAATTAAATTTTGTTTGGGATCAGTATGGTTTAGATGGCGGATTTTGGTCAGTTGGGAATATATACGGTGATTTCAATGACCTGTGGTCTGATGTACAAACCTCTATTACTGATTTAAAAATAGATATTAACGGTAACAGTGTAAATACAGATATATATTCTATAAAAAACAGAAAACCTCAGGAAATAATACATTTTGGTCAAATAAACAGAGCTTGTTTATGGGGATTGGATTTTTAAATTCTTTTTTTTAATGAATAAATTCAAAACATCTGCAATTGAAATTTTAAGTAAGGAGAAAAAGCCTTTACATTCAAAAGATATCACTCGCTTAGCCATTGAAGCAGGAATATTGGAAACTGATGGAGCAACTCCTGAACAAAGCATGAATGCTCAATTAATCACGGATGTTAATGCTAAGGGAAAAGCTTCAGATTTTATAAAGGTTGGACCCTCAACATTTGTATTGAATCCAAACAAAAGCGAAAAAACAAATACGCAGAAGGCAATTGAGATTGAAAAAGAAGAAGATGAAAAGCTTATAGTTGGAAGTAGTTTCACTGGAAAAGCCGGCGAACATTTAGTTTGTTCTGAACTATTATTCAGGGGATACAACGCGAGTATTATGAGTGTTGATGTTGGTATGGATATAGCGGCTACAAAAGATAATAAACTATTTAGCATTCAAGTTAAAACGGCCAACTTAAATAAGTATAATACATATAATTTCGATGTAAGAAAGGTTTCTTTTGAAAGACAACAATCTGGAAACGTATTTTATATTTTCATATTAAAAGGGATTAGAAACCAATTCCTGATACTACCATATTATGAAATGGAAAGAAAGGTTCATGAAAAAGCAATTCTTGAAATCAATAAAAATAAAAATTATAGAGTCAATATTAGTATTCGGGAAAAGAAAATTTACTTAGGTAACAGAGATCATGAAATGAGTTATTTTCTGGATAATTGGGAAATTATTAAATAATGACAAGAAGCAAAATACATTTTCTCAGCCGAGATTAAAGGATTGGAACATGAAGTCTGTTTTTACTTAATTCGTACCAAATCATTGTATCGCAAATAATTCTTGTCATTCTATCAAGTTTTAATTTTGGGAAAGAGTTGTATTACT
>JBIQMJ010000580.1:0-1582 GCA_044463445.1 Segetibacter koreensis | reverse complement strand
CCAAATGCAGAAACAATTTTCTTATTACTCAGGTCAGGAAAATATCCCCGTAATTGCACACTGGTAAGCTGACCTTTATAAATTATGGTTTTATAAGAAAGAGAAGCCACATAAAATCCGATAGCATCTTTTTTAACTGTATTATTTATTGTTTTAGAAGCGTAATTCCTTAAAACAAATAATTTTCTTTCAAATTCATCCGGATTGTTAATGTGGTCGGGACAAGCGATAAACACCTGTTCAATTTCAGGCTCGACAGATAAAGCGGATTTACCAATATCTTCCGTATTTACGGGTACCCGCCGATATCCCATCACTTCAAGACCCAGGGTTTCTGCACAGCGGTTAAAAGTATCCCTGCATTCCTCGCGAAGACGGATTTCTTTAGGGAAAAATAAAACACCTACCCCATACCTGCCATAAGATGGAAGGTGAATTCCCAATTTTAAACATTCATCAAAGAAGAATTCATGGGGAGTTTGAATTAAAATCCCCGCACCATCACCCGTGTTCATTTCACAGCCACAGGCACCACGATGCTCCATTTTTTCAAGAATAGTGAGGGCGTCAGAAACGATACGGTGGCTTTTATTCCTTTTTATGTTAGCAACAAATCCTATTCCGCATGAGTCATGCTCAAATTCCGGAGAGTATAAACCTTTATTTTGCATAATTGATTAGCTCGTTTGTTTCAATTCTTATGTACTACAAAAATCAGAAGCTTATAAAATAGTATAAAGTTTCTGTTTATTTAATTTTTTTTAGGCAAATGCTGCTGAAATTATTTCTAAATAGTTAGTTGGTAAAATAAAATATCAGTAAATTCTACAATTAGCAACTTCTGTAAACATTTTTTAAATCCTTACCTGTAAAGGGTTTCAATAAAATAAAATTACAGTTTCCAAAGGGTACTCTGTTTCTCTATCTTATATGCTTTTTGAACCCTTAGAATAAGAAAATGGCATATTTGTTTGGTTACTTTTACGGGCTACTATTTCTATTGAAGCGTGTTCAGGACTTGCACATGCCTGACAAAAAAAATTCCAGCCTCCCAGCCGGAATTGATTTTATAAGACCAAATATTATTTAAGCTTCTACCTGCTGCATCTTCTGTGTTTTCTTTCTTTCGTCTTCATTCAAAATTACTTTGCGCATGCGAATAAATTTTGGAGTTACCTCAATACACTCATCCTGCTGAATGTATTCCATGCATTCTTCCAAAGTCATTAGTGTTTTTGGGGCTATGCGGGAAGCGTCATCAGCGCCGCTCGCACGGTGATTGGTTAATTTCTTTGGCTCTGTTGCATTTACTACCAAATCGCCGGGTTTGATATGCTCAGCAATGATCTGGCCCACATAAACTTCCTCTCCGGGGTCAACAAAAAATCTTCCCCTGTCCTGCAATTTATCAATTGAGTAACCAGTTGTTTTTTCCTGGTTTTTTGAAATCAAAACGCCATTGCTTCTGCCGGGAATAAAACCTTTCCATGGTTTGTATTCCAGGTAACGATGTGCCATTACGGCTTCTCCGGCTGTATTGGTAAGCATGTTTGAACGCAATCCTATTAATCCCCTTGAAGGA
>JBIQMJ010000579.1:0-1610 GCA_044463445.1 Segetibacter koreensis | reverse complement strand
CGATTTGAAAAATGCACCGGATCAAAAGGTTTTCCTGGAACAACTGCATTTTGACCAAAGGCCACCACAGGTATTGGATACTGCAGAAATGAAGAATGGAAAATTTACAGTAGAAGCCAAAGCCTCCGAGCAGGGATTGTACCGGATCCGGTTTGAAAAAAATGCAGGGTATTTGTTTATAAACGACAAAGACAATATTGATTTTTCAGCAGATGCAAGGGATAGTATTTTAAATACTACCAAATTTTTTACGCCTGCCAATGCGACCCTTACTGCATTTATCATGAAGCTTGATTCTATTCACACCCACCTGATCAACCAGGATCAGCAAAGAAAAGATCTTCAACAGCAAAATAATGATTCTTTGACGTTAATTGCCAACAGCGCTTTTGCTGCCAGCAATGAACGGTATAATAATTATTTGGTAAAATTTATTGATACCACCCAAAATCCGATTAATGCACTTTTTGCATTGGGCTATACACAGGATGTAAATATTGATACCGTAAAAAGTTTATTAAACCACATCAGCGCAAAATACCCAAAGAATTCATCTGTTTCGGCGATGGTTCAACAACTGGATCAGTATATTGCTTCCCAGAGTAACCAGGATCAAAACAGCGATATTGCACCGGGTAAAATGGCTCCTGACCTAACATTACCGGATGAAAATGGAAAGCCATTTTCATTAAGTTCTCTTAGGGGCAAATACGTATTGGTTGATTTTTGGGCAAGCTGGTGCGGGCCTTGCCGCCAGGAAAATCCCAATGTAGTAGCGAATTACAATCAATTCAAAGATAAAAATTTCACCATTTTGGGCGTATCGCTTGATCAGGATAAAAAAGCATGGCTGAAAGCTATAAATGATGATGGACTGGTTTGGAAACAAATAAGCGATCTGAAATTTTGGAACAGTGAAGCAGCTGCCAAATATCACATTGAGGCAATACCGTTTAATGTGCTCGTTGATCCGCAAGGGAAAATTATCGCAACAGAATTAAGAGGCAGCGACTTGCACGATAAACTGGCAGAAGTACTAAAATAAGAAAATCATATCAATCTCATGGCTTTGCAAAAAGCAGTGAGCCACCATGGAAGAATCATCCAGAAATATTCCCTGATCCAGATTAAAAAAATGATTTGAACAATAGCAGCTATCACAAACATGAGCCAATATTTTCCGACAGATTGTGTTTCTTCCATCTTTTTTTCTGGCAAATATAAATGTAAATTGAATTAGCTGAAAAATTTTTACTGCACTGAAAACAGAAATCCGGGGAATTCCTTCGTTTACTGTTGATCTCTGATTATTTTAATCTAAATCTTTTTTCCTGCTTTTTTTGAGAAATAATTGATAATAGAAAAAGGTAGTATTAAAAATTTTGTGCAATTTTTTTATAGATAATCAATGAGTTATGAAGGTGTCTGAAAAATATCCTCATAAATTGACTATTTATTCAACGGTTTCCCCTTACCTTCGCAATCCTAAAAAAATGCCGGGATAGCGGCACTTCAATTTCAACCGGTTTTTATTGCGTAACGCAATAAGAATCATTAAAAAACAAAAATGAGCAAATTACATTTCACCACCAAACATGCAAACGAGGCTA
>JBIQMJ010000578.1:0-1625 GCA_044463445.1 Segetibacter koreensis | reverse complement strand
ACTGTAGCCGTAAATAATCATCGTAGTTGAAAAAAATATTCTTCCGATTGGAATTAATTCTTTTAATGCCAATTTCCCGGAAATATTTTGAAATGAACCAGCCATTACAAAGGCGCCGCCGCAATAAGCCAATTCTTTCAACATAGGAGCCCAAACACCCATGTGAATTGCTTTATTAGGGCTGAAAATTAAATTATAAGGAATATGGAAAATTAAAATGAGCAACAAAAAATAAACCCCTAAATAAAGGCAGATATTTTTTTTCACATCCTCTTTTATCTGAACCCAGCCTGGAATAAGGAACCCTGTTATGATCAAAGCGATTCCTGTTATCCAGGGGAAAAAAATATATTCATGAGCCCAGACAGGGAATGGCGGTAATATTTCCGGCCGAAAATCGCTGATAACAATTTGCTGGACTCCGAAAACAATGATGCCTACGCAATAAAATGTACGGCCAATTTTAATAAACACATCGTTATTTAAAGACTTTTCCATATTATTTATAGCTGGGGGATACCAGCAATTAATGGATCTATTTATTTTAATTTTGGACGCTTTTTTCTGAAATGACCATAGGTTGAATTATTGAATCAGCCTTATCTTTAGCAATGTGAAAATTGGTTGCAGTTTCCTTTTTTATTTTTAAACCCAATGAGATCAGATATAGTATGGCTATCAGATCAATTATTATTTTGAAATACAAATCTTTGGGTGCAGCACCAATGAATCCAAGAAACGAGATTGGCATAGAACCCAACATTACCCCAAAAATTACAGAAAATATATGCCTGTTATTCCAACCGGGATTGCTGGCCCATCGCGGTAAAAAGTAAATTGGAACTATCGCTAAAACAAAACCAACAGCTATAGTAATTAGTGGAGAAAACGATGGTTGTATTCCAAAGGCCAGGGCAACCAATCCATATAAAAATATAGACCAAAACCCACCAGCCGACGTAAGTATCCAGTTGGCAGGAATTTTTATATTTGGCTGAAAAGTTTTTTCAGGAAACTTCCTGGTACCCCAAAAAATAAAAAATGCAATTACAAATAAAGCAGCAGCTATCAGTGAGAAGGTCGGTGTGTATGCCGGAACATGAAATACTTTCACCCTCGCAATTTGTGTCCATGTAAACCATGCAGCAAAACTGCCCAATAAAAACAAAACACTAAATAATATAACCCCTCCTTTACTGATCCACAGACCTTTTTTACGTTCCGGGAAAATTAGTTCTGTAAGATATACCGGCAGCATCACAACAGAGACAGATTCATAAATTAATGCCCAGAGAAGATACACATAATTGATTCCCCATGCCCGGGCATAGGTAACTCCTTTCAGATGGATCACCATCGGAGCGATAGAAGTTTGTTGAATCAGGAACTCCTCAGCTACCGATAATGCCAGTGTCATCAAAAGCATACTTTTCCAACCCAATTGTTTTTTTCTGATCACATAACGAATTAAAAGCGCACCCCCTCCCCAAACACAAATTTCAAATGGGAAAACGAACAGGGAACTAAAGCGGGTTGCGCCGGGAAGTACTTCTGTAATCAAAGGAGCCAGCAAAATCAATGTTATTGCAGGAGCCAGGCCTTTTTTATTCTTTGTCATTTGTATC
>JBIQMJ010000577.1:0-1642 GCA_044463445.1 Segetibacter koreensis | reverse complement strand
GGTAATCAATTCCTTTGGGGGTTATCTGAACTGCAGTAAACGGATGTTTTGTCTGGGCAAAACTCGTAGAACCATTATCTCCCCACTGGTTCATACCACCTTTCTGCTTTTCCCAAAAATCGGCATTCACCAAAGCATTCGGAACATCCTTAAGCAATTCTATGCCCATATCCATCTTCAGCCACGTAAAGCCCATGTTCAGACGTTCCTTCATTTTTTTTGCGTAGCCATCAGGTGTTTTTTCAGTAGCGGTCGTATCGCAATATATCCTCACCTGGTCACGATATTTTCCGCCCAAACATTGATAAATGGGGATATTATATACCTTCCCGATAATGTCCCATAAGGCCATTTCAACTGCACAAACGCCTCCGGCCTGCCGGCTCGGCCCGCCAAACTGCTTAATTTTTTTAAAGATCATTTCAACATTACAGGGATTCATCCCCAGTATCCGGCTTTTAAGTTCTAATGCGTATCGTTTATCAGCTCCGTCACGTATATCTCCCAGCCCATGCACTCCCTGGTTGGTATAGATTTTCAGAATCGGGCATATTTCAAAATCTGCCACGCGCATGTCAGTAATTTTAAGATCAGACGGCGCTGAGTATCTAT
Organism: Segetibacter koreensis; assembly: GCA_044463445.1. Taxonomy (GTDB): domain Bacteria; phylum Bacteroidota; class Bacteroidia; order Chitinophagales; family Chitinophagaceae; genus Ginsengibacter; species Ginsengibacter koreensis_A. Next base: position 1,030 of record JBIQMJ010000577.1, on the reverse strand, counting down.
TTATTTTTTGGGTCGTAAAAGCCAAAGCTTTTTCGACAGGGGCAAATGCAAATGCACCTAATGACAGGCCTCCTATTGCGGCTTTCTTTAAGAAACTGCGACGGTCATCATCAGATATTTCAGATGATCCTTCTTTTGCCTCTTCTATCATCGGTTCCCCGGAGTTCAATTTTGAAAATAATTTTTTTGTGGATTGCTTCATGTTATAATATTTAAAAGCGCTCTTGGTATTTTACATCAAAAATATCTATGCATGTTTATCTCGATCTGTAGTTACCGCAATACCGGAACAACATTCCATTTAATCAATGAACCTATCTTCAAAAAACAGTTTCAGATACTACTTCTTCCCTCTTTAATCCACATCCTTTTATCAGGCTATAAACTTTTTTTTGCTGGTTGGGCAAGCGGGTTATTGCTTCATTTAATATTGATGTATATTCTTTGTCAATTACATAATCCTCAATACTATCAGGAGCCTGGGGTTGATAATTTTCAGTAAGTTGGATCGTTTGATAATTTTTAGCAATTTGTTTTAATGTTTTATAAACGTGATTGCGTGTGATAGTAAAAAGATAAGCCTTAAAGTTTTGTATTTCTAAAAGATTGGATCTCCCAGACCATATTTTAAAAAAAACATCTTCCACAATTTCTTCTGCCAAAGTGGTGGACCGGGTAAGCTGTAAAGCAACAGTGTATAGTTTATTTTGGTAATGTTCAAACAGTTTGGCAAAAGCAATCTCATCTCCCTGGGATACAAGAATTAGGGTTTCTGTTTCATTGTATATTCTTCCGGTATTCAAATCAAGCAAATAATTCTAATAATGATAGAAAATCGAAGTTAGTTAAAATAAAGATAAATTATTGATCAAAAAAAATGAGCTAATATTTTAACCTTGAAATTCCTGCATCCCTAATTATCACATTTTTTGTATTGAAATTTTTATGCAAAGTATTATCTTCGCCGCCCAAAAAGTCGGGGTAGCTCAGCTGGTTAGAGCATCGGATTCATAACCCGAAGGTCGGCGGT
>JBIQMJ010000576.1:0-1654 GCA_044463445.1 Segetibacter koreensis | reverse complement strand
ATTTGTCCTGCGTAACTCTTCCTCCGCAAATAAATCTCTTTGAATAATAATGATCATCAAGACTGCTTATTTTCACTCCGTGAGAAGAGGCCTGGACAAAATAATCGTTCTCAAGATAAACTCCCACATGCGAAATGCCCCCACGGGTATTAAAGAAAACAAGATCTCCTTCTTTTAATTCATTCCTGTCAATGTGTTCGGTAGCCTCATATTGTTCGCGCGCTGTACGAGGCATTTTAAATCCATAAACCGCCAGGAGCAAAGCCCCGGTAAGTGCGCTGCAATCAATTCCCCTTTTGGTAGTGCCGCCATAACGATACCGGGTACCAAACCAATCGTCAATAAATCCCAGTAAAGAAACATTTTTTAATGATTCTACATCTACATCCATCATCATCGCATATTTATACTGAAGTGAAGAAAGTTGTTCAATTAGTGAAGTGGATTCAATTTTCGGGATCTCAGCCTCCCTGGTCACAATAGTTGCAGGAATATTTTTAATGCTTTTAGAACCGCCGCTTTGGGTAGTTCTTAAAATGCCATCAGGAGTAAATGAAATGCCATCAATCTGGGAAGAAGCGCTTTTATCATTCCCAATATTGGTAATGCTTATTGAATTCACGCCGGTCTGTGCATTCGCAAATTGAACGGTGCATGCAAAAAAGAGTGCTATGCAGGTTAATGCGGGTCTTTTCATTCTATCGGGTTATTTATCATTTCAATAAAATTTAAGCAGGGGGTTTTATTTCACAGGCTTAGGTTTTAATCAAACGACTCTTTATACAATTTATTTTCTCAGCCGGACGAAGATAAGTTTCACATTATAAAAAAGCAAAAAAAAATCAATTATTTTTTCCTTAAAAAATCTTAAAAAAATTACTCCGGTTTTGTTGATAAATTGAAAAAAAGGCCGGCCATTTTTTGCGATATTTGCGTATCAGTGAATAATGAGTTGATGCCAGAACCAATCTCTCATTTATCCACGGCTGAAAAATTACACATTTAATTTTTATTCTTTCATGAAATTTTCACACCTCCATGTACATACGCAATTTTCACTTTTAGACGGAGCCGCGCCAATTAAATCCCTTTATAATAAAGCAATTGCCGATGGAATGCCGGCATTGGCTATCTCCGATCATGGAAATATGTTTGGCGTATTTGAATTTGTAAAACATGCCCATACTCTTAAAAATGCCGATGGTTCGCTGAAAGTAAAACCCATCGTGGGTTGTGAATTTTATATTACCGAAAACAGGTTTCAAAAACAATTTACCAAAGAACAAAAAGACCCACGGCATCACCAGATCTTACTGGCCAAAAACACCGAAGGATATAAGAATCTGAGTAAACTGACTTCCCTCGGTTATATTGAAGGTTTATATTCCAAATATCCACGGATTGATAAAGAGTTAATTCATAAATATCATACCGGGCTGATAGCTACCACCTGTTGCCTCGGTGCATTGGTGCCGCAAACCATTTTGAAAAAGGGAGAAGCAGAGGCGGAAAATGAATTCAAATGGTGGTTGAATATTTTCCAGAATGATTATTATGTGGAATTACAAAGGCATGGAATTCCTGAGCAAGAAAAGGTGAATAAGGTGCTATTAAAATTTGCCAGGAAATATAATGTGAAGGTGATTGCAAGCAA
>JBIQMJ010000575.1:0-1674 GCA_044463445.1 Segetibacter koreensis | reverse complement strand
GCGATACAATCCCATTCATAATTCCAATCCTGTATCTTATCCCTTGATTCTTTCTGCATTTTCATTAATGCTTCTTTATCATTACTGAATCTGACCATTTTTTCAACCAAATCCTTCCGATTCCCGGATTTAAACGTAAACCCATTTCCACCTTCCTCCACGAGGTCTGGTGCTGCCCCACAGCTATCGCTTACCAATATGGCCCTTCCGCAGGCCATCGCTTCATTAATACCCAATCCCCAGGTTTCAGTTTTGGAAGGAAGAACAAATACCTCCGCCATCCTGTATATAACCGGCATGATTTGCTGGTTTTGAAACGGAAGAAAAAAGATGTTATTATAATTGGAATACAATTTTTTGAAATCATTTTCCAAAGCTCCATTTCCCACAATAATTAAATAATTCTTCCCCGGAATTTTTACAAACGCTTCTAATAATAAACGCACATTCTTGTTATCATCCAATTTACCTGCATACAAAAAACCGGTTGACTGTAAAGGCACATTTAGTTCTGATTTCCATTTTGTAGCTTTTGCGGAATTATTATTGTCTTCCATAAAACGATCATTATCTACGGCATGAGGGCAAAAAATCAATTGCTCCGTACGTAAACCATATTTAAGATAATACTCTTTGTTCCTGGTTCCTACAAAGAGCGCTTTATCTACATGAGAATACACCCATTTAAAAAAAATACTTTTGAACTTACTTTTCAAGCTGTTACCTGTTGAAAGCACCACTGAATCGCCTCTAAAAAATACAGGGATTTTTCCATGAAAATAGCGCATGGCTTTTAAGTGGCTTTTAAAGCTCCATCCATATACTAATAACGCATCTGCGTTCCAGCTTTCAATTGAGCCCACCAGGCCTGGATTCTGAATACCATTAAAATGATGGGAGCCCGGGTCGAGAGAAACATTTTCCACCCATTCATATTCATACCCTTCCAAGAGAGGAATATCCCATTCAATATTTTTTCCAAAGCCAGGATCGTATTTTTCCTCTGCGACCTTTTTGCCCCACGTATAGAAAACTTTAATCTGAAGATTTCCTCTTTCACTCAGGAGCCTGAACAACGGAGCATTGTATTGAATAGGATGCGTAGTTATGATGGCCAGCTTTTTCAATATTACTTTTTCAATATTTTTGAAGTAATAAAGCTAAAAGTCAGGCTGGGGAAATTTTCATATTTTGAAATTACTTTAAAATATTCGGCCGCTGTTCTAACGTCGCCTTTTAAAAGGCTTTTGATCATCAACGTATAATAAAAAATTAATTTGTTTTTTCTCATCACTTTATGCCCTTCTTTTCTTTGTTCAGCGCTCACATAACTATCCAGGAAACGAAATACCTGCAAATCTTCTTTTACATGATTGATATAATATTTTTCATTCCTGCTCAATTGCTTGTCATGATCCCTGAGCTGAATTAATTTTTCCCTGATAAAACCTGTCTCGTGTTCCTTGGCCAATCGCACCCACATATCAAAATCGGCGGATATTTTCATGTCTTCATTAAATAAACCTACTTTATCTAATGCTTTTTTATTAATACAGACGTTCGCAATATTGCCCGCAATTGGACCTGTGTAATAGGCAATTTTTGCATGCAAAGGTGTTGAAATAATGATTGGGGTGATATCCACTGCATTATTTTCTTTAATTACACCTTCCT
>JBIQMJ010000574.1:0-1683 GCA_044463445.1 Segetibacter koreensis | reverse complement strand
ACAACGATTCTTATAAATATTAAATCAAAATTAGTATTCAAAAATCTTTATTGGTTGTAAAAAACCGACAATTTTCACCTCCATATAAAAAATTTTCAAGATCCGCCTTTGAATTGAAATATTCGGTTGGAGTCTTACCGGAAATTTTTTTGAAGTCATGGCTAAAATGCGCCGGATCAGTATAATTTAATTGGTAGGTAATATCCCTCGATGTATAATTTGGCATTAATTCAATCATTCGCAATGCTTTATTAATGCGGGCAATTCTTGAGAAAGTTTTTGGCGATATCCCAATTTTTTCAATAAAACATCGTTCAAAATTCCGTTCACACATATTGACCTTGCTCAATAAATATTTCATCTTGATATTTCCATTTCGACATTGAATCAGGTCGCTGGCATATTCTATTTGTTTTGTTGTAACGAGGGATTTCTTTAGAGTCTTTTGCAATAAATACTTTTCGATAATTTTAATCTGACTTTTGAGATCACAAGTTCCGAAAATCTTTTCAACTAAAGAGATTCCTTCGGCACCCGCTATTAATTCAAAATCAATCCTACTGTTAGTAAACTGACTCATCGGAAATCCAAAAAGCTGATACATCGCTGTAGGTTTAAAATAGATGGCTAAGACTTTAATATATTCATAGTACATTATTTTATTAGGTTGGGATATTTGTCCAAGAGCATAACTTCTTAAAATGGGAACCTTGCCTTCAGCGGTACGTAATTGAATGCTGCCGCTCAACACAAAACAGATATTTTGAAAATTACCGGGAATGAGGTTCTGAATTACGCAGCTATTTGACTTTCCTTCATATAAGACAAACTGCTTTACAAAAGGCTGTAAAGCGAGTTGGGGGTTAATTGATGTAAAGGTATACATGATAAAAATTTGGCAATAAACAATTTTATCATAAATCCGGGATATTGAACTTTGTTTAGAAATAAAAAGAACCTCACTAATCATCAAAATCTTTGAGTCTCTAATTTTATTCCCATATAACAGGCAGTGAGGGAGGAGTGGAATTTCAAAGTGGGAAGGGAAACTTGAAATTTATTGTTGACGAACTTTGTTTTAATTTAAATATTTTGATTTATAATTGGTATATCAAGGTACTGCATTTCAGCATACAAATAAAATTTTCCTCCCAGGCCGTGTCTCTATTCCGGGCCTTTGTGCAGCAGCAGGACACGGACGTCATGTCATCAACACTCGATCGGATATTCGCCTTCTTCTCCTGCAATATACTGTTTTGCCGAACTATGCTTATAATCTGTGGGATTTTCAACCAATTTCCATATGCCACTGCACGGATTGTTATGAATATAATTCAATTTCTCAATGAAGAAATGTTGCGTTGTTATCGGCTTGCAATCAAATGATCTTTCAAAAACCTGGTGTTTCTTTCCCCTGTCTTTATCGGAACTTGTTACACTTTCCTGTAGTTTATTGAGGATGCCATATTCTTTCTGTTTCTGTAATCTTTTTACTATCTCATACGCTATGAATCTCTTGCCATTACTCACTATGGTGTTGACGCTTTTGCAAGAGACAGAAAAATCAATTAGCACATGCAAATGATTGGGCATAATTACATATCCTTTTACGTAATGGTCCTTCGCCTGAACCACTTATAAGCAGTATCATAACCCTCAACAATTTCGAATAAAGGTAGCCAG
>JBIQMJ010000573.1:0-1686 GCA_044463445.1 Segetibacter koreensis | reverse complement strand
CATTGCGCCATTCGTGCAGAAGTACCGGTGCCGCAGGGAGAACGGTCAATCGCTTTATCACCATAAAAGACCGCATTGCGCGCAGTTGCATTTTTATCTAAAACTTTTCCTGTCCATAAGATGTGTGAACAGGAATTTATAGTTGGATTTTCGGGATGAACAAATTCGTTTTCTTCATTGATTCTTTTTCTCATTTCCCTGCTCCATGCAATTAACTGGCCGGCTGAATAATTTTCAATTCCCTTAAAATTTTCCTGCACATCTACGATGGCGTAATAATTTCCACCATAAGAAACATCTACTTTTAATTTGCCCAAACCAGGACATTCCACTTCGATATTTTGAGCAGCAAGGAAAGATGGAACATTAGAAAGTTTTACAGAAGAAATCTTTTTATTTTTTCGTTTATAGGTAACCGTTACTAAGCCCGCAGGAGTTTCCATAAGCACAATTCCTGGAGTTTTCGGCTGAATTAAATCTTCCTCAATAGCAATCGTAATCGTTCCAATGGTGCCGTGGCCACACATCGGCAGGCAGCCGCTTGTTTCAATAAACAAAACACCCACATCATTTTCCGGACTGCATGGCGGATATAAAATGCTACCGCTCATCATATCATGGCCGCGCGGTTCAAACATCAATCCTTCTCTTATCCAGTCATATTCTTTTAAAAAATGCTGGCGTCTTTCACTCATTGTACTTCCGTCCAAAGCGGGGCCGCCGTCGGCCACCAACCTCACCGGATTGCCACAAGTATGCGCATCAATACAATGAAAAACAGAGCCCCCCAATCTTTCGAGGGCGGAGCCAGGATATTTTTTTGTAATGGGGCTGGTCAACATATAATCAAAATAATTTGAAAGACAATTATTTAATTAAGGTTGCCAACTTTATAAAAGTTGGCAACCTTTCAAAATCCTTTACCAGCTATCTTTTGTCAATTTATTATTTACTGTTCGCCAGATACCCAAAGGATTTTCATTTTTGAGTTCATCGGGTAATAAACTATTTTCCCAATTCTGAAAAGCAATGGGCCTTGCAAAACGTTTAATACCATCCGCACCCACAGAAGTAAATCTTGAATCAGTTGTGGCCGGGAAGGGGCCGCCATGTTGCATGCTCAAACATACTTCCACGCCCGTAGGCACGCCGTTTAAAATAAATCTTCCGCAAATATTTTTTACGGCTTCAACTAATTCTTCATTGGAAAGAAAATCATTATCCGTTGCCATTAATGTAGAGGTTAACTGGCCTTCCAGTTTCTTAGCAACATTGGTCATTTCATTTATGTCTTTGCAACGAATCACTAACGAATAAGGACCAAAAACTTCCTGGTGCAAAACAGGATTATTTAGAAAATCTTTTCCAGATGCTGTGGCAACAGTTGGCGTTCCTTCATTTTCTTTTTTAGCAGTTTTTGAAACGGAAACCGTCTTTACATTTTCCTGTTGCAATGCTTTGTCCTTTTTTTCATCAAAAGCTTTTGCGATTCCCGGGTGAAGCATTTTTGCGGGAACAACATTTTCAATTTCTTTTCCTAATGCAGAAATAAATTTTTGCAGGTCATCGCCCTCTATTCCGATTATCAATCCGGGATTAGTGCAGAATTGCCCAACGCCTTGTGTTATTGATCCGGCGTAGGTTCTGGCAATTTCTTCAGAAGAATTTTTTAATTTTTCAGGTAAC
>JBIQMJ010000572.1:0-1692 GCA_044463445.1 Segetibacter koreensis | reverse complement strand
AAAAGTCTCACCCCAACCCCTCTCCGAAAGAGAGGGACACGCACTATTAGAGCAAGACACATTGATTAAAACTTCTTTCATAATAGAACTTATTTTTTTCACTGATCTGTTTTTGACTTTAATAATCTGCGGAAATCTGTGTAACCTGTCTGCCGACAGGCAGGTCTATGGCCACCTTACTTCGCTCCTGTCAGTGATTTTATCAACTTAATTTCATCTTTGCTGTACGGCGTTCCATCCGGCCTGAAAATATCATGAAACCAAACTTTGGGTTCATCGCCGTTTGGCATTGGCGTGTCCCATGCATAAATGGTATTTGTTTTACCTGCCACCAATCCCCAATTGATGGCGCCTACGTTTTCTTTTTTAAGTAAAGGCATAATGGTAGCAAACAAACTGCCTCTTGTTCTTGCCATATATTCTGTGCAGATCAGTGGCCTGCCGTATGGTTTCAGAGAATCAATTACTTCGGCGTGTTCCGGCTCTTTACCATAGTTATGATAAGTGATAATATCTGAATTTGCTAATTGATACGTATTCAGTTTTTTTAATTCCGGGTTCCAAAGGCCTGCGGATAAAGGTTGATCAGGATTTACCTGCCTCGCCCATGAGAAAGTCTTTTGTAAAAGAGGCAGGCTCTTATAGCCATTTGACGAATTCCCGGGTTCATTAAAAAGATCCCATAGAATAATCCTTTTATCATGTTTAAAAGTAGTGAGAATATCTTTTACATATTGTTCCAAAGTATCGCCCAGCAAGGGTTCGGTATGATATAATGATCCGGGATCCCTGAGCCATCCTGAATTATGGATCCCTGTTTTTGGTGCAGGTTGTTTTCCGGCGTGATACGTGTCATTCCAGCAATCATCAAAAATAACGAAGATGGTGCCGATATGATGTTTATCTGCGATAGAAAGATATTTCTTCATCCTGTTTTTGAACCCTTCTTTATCTTCCTGCCAGGCTACGTGATGCAGAAAAACACGCATTGCATTGAAGCCGATTGATTGCGCATAGCCCAGTTCACGGTCAATTGTTTTTGGATCAAATGTAGCGGCCTGCCACATTTCCAACTGGTTGATTGCTGTGCTCGGAATAAAATTGCTTCCGCGCAACCATCCCTTTTTTGCATACCAGGCGTTGGCTTTTTCTTTGCTCCAAACCGTTCTTTCTTTTTGCGCGTATGCATTACCGTTAGTAAGAAGAATGATTGAGAGGATAGCAACTAAAAAATTTTTCATTTGAATATATTGAATTATTGATTATTAATTATTGCAGCACTTTATTATTAAATTATTATGTATTTGCTATGTCAGCATTTACTTAAGATCTTATGCAGTAAACGAACAAATAAAGGGAATTTCTATTCAACTTTTTATTTACAAATTTTATTAAAAATATATCTACACTTTAAATAAGTGCAGTTCCTTCCCTTCCCTATTTCACCACGGGAAATGATGAGATCCGCAACCTCGCTGCGCCCATCGGTATCAATTCTATTTCTTGCTTTTGCGTATGCACTTCTACAGGGCTTTGAGGCAACACGCCACACAATCCATATTTATCAATCGTCCATTCGGGTATTAATTTCCCTGTTGCTTTGATCATCACCGGCACATCCTTTTGGTCAAAAGGAAAATTATTTTCAGGCCATGGCTTCTTTATAATTTCAAATTGTTCAGAAAGAGGTTT
>JBIQMJ010000571.1:0-1702 GCA_044463445.1 Segetibacter koreensis | reverse complement strand
ATTTTTTTCGATAAAAACTTATTCATTTATTAAATTTTTGTGGGCAAGCAAGCTTAATCTGATTTTTAAACTACTGATCCATATTCCTAAAAGAAGCCAGCCAAAAACAGCAGGCCAGAAAATCATTTCCATTGTGGCATCTAAACTTCCTCCCCCAAGAGCAGGATTTCCTCCGCCTTTAGCTCCTTCCATTCCGCCGGGATGAAGTGATTGAACCATACGCGGCACTATCATAATTAAAGGAATATAAATGAAGTAAGCAAAGATGTTATACACCGCTGATACGCGTGCTTTTTTATCTATATCATTCATTGAACTTCTCAAAACAAGATAGGCGAGGTATATAAGAATTGCGATAGCCACACAAACCTGTTTCGGGTCATTGCTCCAGAATTCGCCCCAGGTGTATTTTGCCCAGATTGATCCGGTGGCTAATCCAAGCAGACCAAATAAAATTCCGGTTTTCGCAAGCTCAGAAGCATAAATATCATACTTGAACTTTTGAGTCCTGAGATAGGCGATAGAATATCCTAACGAAATAGTGAGTAATGCCATTTGACTGAACCACATCGGAACATGAAAGAAAAAATTCCGGATGCTTTGGTGTAGATTTCCGATGATGGGCACGTGGATCAGGAAGCCGGCAGAGAAGGTGAGAAATAAAAAAAGGATACACAATATCTTCCACCACTTTAATTTCATGAGTTTTTTTTGTGAGGCAAAATTAAGGATAATATCCTTTGTTTGCCGTAATTTTTGACATGTATACCGGATTTTAAACAAATCTAAATGATAGGCTCCCTTACTCAAAATTCTGCAACGATTTATTCAATTAAACGATTATAAGTAATTGAACATGAAGATCATTTAATAATTTTTAAATAAGTTTCTTTTAATCTTTCCAGAGGAATGGGAATAATACCACGGAAAGGACTATAACCAAAATGTCGAGGCCTGTAAGTAATAAGGATATCTGGAGTAGCGCCCCTTCCCTGAAAACTTCCCCATAGGCTGTCCTGGACAAACGGATCAATAAAAGCAATTGTGGAATGATCAGTGGAAATCCGAGAATCGCCATAATTGCGGCGTTTTGCTGTGCTTTGGCAGCAATGGCAGACATTAAAGTAAAAACCAGGCTTAAGCTCAATCCGCCGAGGCATGCGATTCCAACAAATTGCCAGTAATTCATCAACGGATTACCCAGAAGTATTCTGAATAATACCAGGCTGAGTATCACCATCAGAAGCATTATAATTATACTGTAGATCAATTTTCCAATGATAAACTGCACCGGGCTGGTAATGGTGTAGAAGTAGAGCATCCTGCCTTTGTTTTCCTGCATAAAGCTTTTTGCTACAGCATTGATGCACACAAATAATTGTATCATCCAGAAGAGACCATTGTAAACTGTACTTTCCGGCTGGCCCATAGCAAGATACAGGACAAAAATAGTTGAAGCCACGTATAATAAAATGCCGAAAAAAGTGTGCTGCTGGCGCAGTTCCAGCAAAAAATCTTTTTTTAGAAAAACCAGTATTTTGGACATTCTTATTTAATAAATGAAATTAGTAAACCAACAAATAATTATAATTTTTATTTAGCGATCCAACTGCGCACATACCCGGCATCTTGGCTCATAAATATCTTTTTCACCAAGCAGCAACTGGCCGCCGGAATTTATTTTCCTGTAACTCACATTGGC
>JBIQMJ010000570.1:0-1714 GCA_044463445.1 Segetibacter koreensis | reverse complement strand
GCTAAAATAAGTTCCTCAGGTTCTGTAAAAAATTATTCTACAATTACAGAAGCTATCAAATGGGCTATCGAAAAGCAAGTGGATATAATCTCCATCAGCTATGGCGGAGAATCCAATGACCCGGATTTGGAAAATATCATTAATCGCGCGGTCAATGACCATAATATTTTAGTTGTTGCAGCCATAGGCGACGTAATTCCCAATTCAACCAATAAGCCGCTTTATCCCGCTCTTTTGAATGCCTGCATTGCCGTTGGAGCGGTGGATGAAAATTATTCTATAGACCCAATAACCATCCAAAGTAATAAAACTGAAATATACGCTCCCGGAAGAAATATAACAGGGTATTCCACAGGAAGCCAGGCGGAGGCGATGACCGGCACTTCACAGGCCACAGCGATAGTGGCGGGTATTTGCGGATTAATCATTTCAAAATACAAAAGCATTCAGAAAAAATATACTTCAGAGGCTATTAAGGAATTGTTACTTCAAAATTTTGATGTAACCACAGACGGTACTAATCAAAAAATTATTTCCCCTATAAAAATATTTTCAAAAATGTAAATTATGAAAAGAATATTATCAATTACATTTTTTATAATCTTCCTACTTCTAAAAACTCAGGTATTTAGCCAGGGTCAATCTGCCTATTATGACGCTAAATTTATTTATGAGCAATGCTACGATAAGGATGACGGAGTTTTTAAAAATAAGGTAAGCTTGTATGATGTTTTATTAAAAAAATATTATCCTTCCGATACTGCGTTGTCAGAATCAAAATTGAGAGAAAATCCTTTTTTTAAACCTTATGTACCTGATCTCATAGCTCAGTCAATAACTAGTAGTAATTATCAGGAATCTGGTGGAGGTACTTTCTTAAGCAATCTCGATGTAACCAACATTGCAGATGGCCTTGCACGCTTTCTCATTAAGAGAGGAAGAGAAGAATTGAACGTCGCATTTTTCAACCAGCTAAAAGAATTTCTGAATGATGAAAAGCATGAAGAATGTAAAGTGCTTTTTCCTGAAACCATTGATCTGCTTAATAAAATTGATTCCTATAAATATGCGGCATTTTTAGAAAATTTAAGAAATTCTTTTCATACGGATTTAAGCAATTTGATCATTCATCTGAACCAGGTGATTGACCTGCCAAAATATGATTCGTTGATCACCAATCATGCTGAAATAAAATTAGTTCTTGGTACGGCAAAAATTGTAAGCGAACTATCTCAGTCAGGAAAGAGTATTCTGCCCGATAGTGTGATCAACCAGCTGGCTTTGTTACCCTGGGGTTCTGTAAGCAAAAACCTCGAAAACTCTTTAAAATTTTTAAATCTAATCTCACAAAGCATCAGGGCAGACACTTCCTTACATCAAAGCTGGGTTTCATTAAGTGATTTAAATACATATCTTTTTACGGACAGCATTACACTAAGGATTTTTTTAGGCTTGCTTTATCAACAGGCACAAAATGAGAATATCACATTTTATGGAAAAAATGAGAATGAATCCCTTAGAGTAGATACACTTTTAGCGAGACAAAAAGATAATATTTTCAAGCTCTCCGGTTTGATTCAAAATTTTTCATTACTGGCTGATGATGTTCAAAATACCATCTCGGATTACCAAAGCAAAAAAGGAAAAGGAACCTTAACCAATGACGACAATTATACCTATATCAGTAAAGCAATAAATATTATTGATTATGGTT
>JBIQMJ010000569.1:0-1724 GCA_044463445.1 Segetibacter koreensis | reverse complement strand
TATTTTCTCCGTCATGCAGGTAAACTACATTTGAAAGGGATTTCAGGTTGTCTGAGATTGGTTTGGAAGGAATTTCAGTATTGTCCACTACATAGAGTATCGAGACTAAATTGAGGTAGGTGGATATGTTTTTTATAACAATTTCATCAGGGTAATAAAGTATGACTGTGCCAGCAATTTTCATCATTCTTTTACTTTAAAAATTGGATTTGTTTGGAGGAAAAAGATGGACTTTACATTTATTTTTATTTCTGCAATTATTAAGAAACCTGGCCCTGATTAGTGATAAAGAAGTACTTTCTTTGCAATATTAAATATAAATCATGAAGTTTTTCCGATACTTAATCACATTAATTTCTTACGTTGCGAAACCAGAAAAACGAAAATTAATCAGCATTAGTTATAAATTAAAAAATAAAACGGGATTAGAGATCGGAGGCCCGAGTTCCTTCTTTGATTTAAAATCTTTTTTTCCTGTATATGTTTTTGCAGAAAGAATTGATGGCGTAAACTTTAGCGCTGAAACGGTTTGGGAAGGTAAGATTCGGGAAGGAATGAATTATCATTATACAGATGACAAAAACGGGTATCAATATATTTCAGAAGCCAGTGAATTAAATGTTATTGGAAATAATAAATATGATTTTTTGCTTTCCTGCCACAGCCTTGAGCACATTGCCAATCCTGTAAAAGCTCTTAAAAACTGGAATAAAGTTTTACAAAACGAAGGTAAAATTATACTGGTGTTGCCCGATAAAGATTTTACATTTGACCATAAAAGGCCGTACACTTCATTCGAACATTTATTGCAGGATTTCAGGAAGGAAATGGATGAACACGATACCACTCATTTTGAAGAAATACTCAGCCTTCATGATATTTCAAAAGACACGATGATACATTCTCAGGAAGAATTGGAAAACAGGATTCGCGCTAACTTTTCAAACCGGTGCGTTCACCACCATGTATATAGTTTGGATTTGATAAAAGAGTTATTAAATTATTGCGGCTTCAAAGTTTTATATCAGCAAAAAGCCAAACCCTTTCACCTGGTTACTGTTGCAGAAAAAATTTCCAATTAAAAGAAATAAGATGCCCTTTATTTCCATTTGCATTCCGGCTTACAAATATGTTGATTATTTAAAAAGATTGCTTGATTCAATTTTAAACCAGACTTACAAAGATTTTGAAGTCGTAATTACCGATGATAGTCCTGATAATTCCGTTGAGATTTTATTACAGAATTATTTTTCAAAAACCGAAATACGATATTATAAAAATCCACAACCCTTAGGCACTCCTGAAAACTGGAATGAAGCCATCAGAAAGGCGAACGGTACGTGGATAAAATTGATGCATAATGATGATTGGTTTGCCACCAACGATGCTTTGCAGATTTTTTATGAAAATATCCGGAAACATCCTGAGGCGGTTTTTCTATTTTCTGCCTTCCAAAATGTGGAAGTTTCTTCAGGTAAAAAAGAGGTGGTAAAATTGTCCTGGCTGGATCAAATGTATTTTAAAAGCAATCCTTACCACTTGTTGAAAAAAGTATATGTTGGAAATCCAAGCTGCACTATTATCAAAAAAGATGTCAATATTTTTTATGATAAACGCTATCAATTTATTGTGGATTTTGATTATTATATCCGGGTGATCCAACAAACGGGAATACCCTTTTATATTGATGAAGTATTGATGAACATTGGTTTTCACGGGGAACA
>JBIQMJ010000568.1:0-1727 GCA_044463445.1 Segetibacter koreensis | reverse complement strand
CTTGTAAACAATCCAAAGGTCTTATATGCAGGAGTTGGCGGCGGTATGGAACTTTTACAATTTGCATATTTCAGCAGGCAGGTTAATGGAGTAACCGGTGCAGATGTGGTAGATGAAATGTTGCAGGCATGTAAAGAGAATTTTGCTGAAGCGGAAAAAGATAATGCATGGTTTCGTTCAGAGTTTGTAAAACTGGTAAAAGGTGATGCACTGCACTTGCCTGCTGAAGATAATTCTATTGATGTAGCCGCTCAAAATTGTTTGTTCAACATCTTTAAACAGGATGAACTGAAAAAAGCCCTGCAGGAAATGTACAGAGTTCTGAAACCACATGGGCGGTTGGTTTTATCTGATCCAACCTGTGAGCAGGAAATACCTGAAAATTTAAGAGAGGATGATACCCTTAGAGCCTTATGTTTGAGTGGTTCACTTTCTTTGAAAAAATACATCAAGATGATTACAGATGTTGGTTTTGGAACAGTGGAAATCCGGGCTAAACGGCCTTACAGGATTTTGGCCCCTCTTCACTATGATACGACTAAAATGATTTTTATTGAAAGTGTGGAGATATGTGCTATTAAAGACCCGATGCCTGTTGATGGCCCTTGTGTATTCACCGGTAAAACAGCTATTTATTTTGGAGCCGAAGAATGTTTTAATGATGGTAAAGGCCATCTGTTGTTTCCTAATCAACCTTTAGCTGTTTGTGATAAAACAGCAGGAGCTTTGTCGGCATTGGGCCATAACAATATATTTATTTCAGATAGCACTTATTTTTATGATGGAGGTGGGTGCTGCTGATAATAAAAATTGATGAAAATGGAAGAATTACTGAACGCAAAAAATTATCTTGATTCAATTGGGATTGAGAGTGCTGAAGTGGGTATTGTCTTGGGGACAGGTTTGAATCACTTGTTGAATTATGTGGAAATAAAACAAGCCATTCCTTATTCAGAAATCCCTGGGTTTTGTACTTCTACTGTTGAATTTCACAAAGGCAATCTTATTTATGGAATTATCGGAAACAAAAATATTTTGATTATGCAAGGGCGTTTTCATTCTTATGAAGGCTATACCATGCAACAAATTGTTTTCCCGATAAGAGTGATGAAATTATTGGGGGTAAAAAATCTTTTCTTATCCAATGCCGCAGGAGGCATTAATCTCAAATTTAAAAAAGGAGATCTGGTATTAATTAACGACCACATTAATTTGCAATCCCGCAATCCGCTCACAGGAAAAAATTGGGATAAATTGGGTTCCCGTTTCCCGGACATGAGTGAACCATACAATAGAGATTTGAATGCGCTGCTTCATCAAAAAGCTACTGAACTGAATATAGAATTAAAGGAGGGAGTTTAAGCATCCGTTAACGGGCCCAACCTGGAAACCAGGGCCGAATACCGTTATTTAAAAATTATTGGCGCTGATATGGTGGGTATGTCAACAGTGCCGGAAGTAATTGCAGCCAAACATGCAAACCTGCCCTGCGCGGCTGTTTCAGTGATTACCGATGAATGTGATCCTGAGAATTTAAAACCGGTGAACATAAAAGAAATAATAGCAGTAGCGGGAAAAGCAGATGAAAAGCTTTCTAAATTATTTGCAGAAACTATTAAGGATTTATGAAAAAAAAGGCGCTTTTGATTTTTGTAAAAAATTTAAAATCCGGCCATGTAAAATCAAGGCTTGCGGCTACTGTAGGCAATGATATGGCGATGGATATT
>JBIQMJ010000567.1:0-1734 GCA_044463445.1 Segetibacter koreensis | reverse complement strand
TCGTCCGTGTCCTGCTTTGCTGCATGGCTTGGAGCAGAGACACGGCCTGGGAGGAAAACAAAGGGGAAAGCCCCTCACGGGGCTTTGTTATTACTCTCTTTTTTGTATTTATAAAAGGTATATAATCCCAATATTAAATTTATTGCTGCTCCAAAGTAAATTATAAAATACTGTTGCTTGGATATACACGGGGGGCAATCTTTTTTATCTAAGCAAGGCTCACAGTAAGGTTTATAGTACCAATAAAAAAATAGTAGTACTAAATCAATTGCCAATAGAAATATAAGCAACTTTTTACTTTTCATTCTTTTCCTTATTTGGTCTGTTGATGTCAATTTCATATCTAAATTCCTTACCTGCATTATTCTTGTCTTTTGACCACACTTCATATGCCTTCATTGCATCCTGAAGAATGCCATCTATATTCCTTTGCTCAACTTTACCATTTTGAGAATCTCCCATTATATTTTTCTCCCAACCTTTATTTGGTCCATTTTTATCAGTGTATCTATCGTCCAATCCTAATAAATGACCTACTTCATGGGGCGCTGGGTCATCTTGTGCCAATGTTAAACCGCTACGCCCTTGGCTTCTCCATTCTCCTTCATCTCCCCCGGTTACATATGATCTTTTATCAGCAGCACCAACTTCAACATAATTGTCACGATTATTGGGATTCCATGCACCTGGTATTATCCAAGGATCACTTTTCTCTTTCCCTTTATATAAGTCAACGTTGATGCTAACATTTACATTAAACTTTTGTTTGCCATCCGAAGTTTGAGCACTAAAATTTCCTCCCCACCTTGAATTTATATCACTTTGATATTGCGCTACGACAGCTTTTGTAGCTCCGGCACCATATAAGTGAACATTGGAAGTTATATTTATTTGACCGCCCTTAATTGTAATTATCCCATCTCTTCCATCGGGATCCATAAAAAGGATCGGATTTCCATTGCAAAATAAATATGGACTTTGGTTAGGATGCTTCGCTGCAAGTGGGTCAATGGTAAACCATCTACCTATTTGATTATCATACATTCTTGCCCCATAGTCCAGCCATTCTAATCCGCTTCCATCGCTAAACTCCTTCCGCTGTTCTTCCTTTCCGTTGTACTTGTATTTATTTTCAGCGCCTCCGAAAGAAGCCGCCTTAGAACTGATTCCAGCTTGAACCAATCCAAACGGATAATAATGCGTTTCTTCCAGAATCGGTCCATGTTCATGAGTTACCTGCAAATTATCAAAATAAACTAAGTTATCACTCTCATTACTTACGTAAATATATACAAAACCATTCTTTGGCGCAACCTTTGCATTTCCTTCAATTCGATATATAGTTTGCCCACTACCTTCCGTACTTACCTGTACTGCTTCGCTGTTTTGGCTTACAAATTTAAATTGTTCATCAAAAAATACAATGTTCAGATAGGCCTTCGGCATTGTAGTGCCTGCGCTTCCGGTCTGCGGCGCTAAAAAATCAGTGAACGAATTGCTGTTTTCAAGATCGGTGGTAATAGCACTTCCACTACCGTGTAATGTAGTAGTTACAGGGCTGTTGTCTATTATGGATGCCAGGGCGTTGATAATAGTGTTCAGGCCATTGGCGGTATTGTTATTTGCAGTAGTGCTTGGAATATAATAGTCCACTTTAATATGCAGTCTATCGCCGGTCATCACTTTTAATAATTGGCCTGCTCCTTTGCTTTGTACGCTTTTCCTGAGTAACTG
>JBIQMJ010000566.1:0-1741 GCA_044463445.1 Segetibacter koreensis | reverse complement strand
ATTGGTTGCGATTGCGCCATCTGTTCTTCTGACAACAAAAAAGACAAGAGGCTTCGCAGCAGTATTTTAGTCCAAAGTGAAACAACCACCTTAGCGGTAGATACTACTCCTGATTTTCGTACCCAAATGTTGCGTGAGAATGTAAAAAAATTAGATGCTGTTCTTTTTACCCATCCTCATAAGGATCACATCGCCGGGCTTGATGATATCAGGGCATATAATTTTTTCCAGCACAAGCCGATGGAAGTATATGCGAATTTGCTTACTCAGGAAGGGCTGCAACGGGAATTTTATTATGTTTTCGCCGAAAAAAAATATCCCGGAATGCCCTCCATTAATTTGCACACGATTTCTGACCAGCCATTTTTGGTAGGGGATATCCCGGTAATCCCTATCCTTGTTTATCATTTAAAAATGCCTGTTTTAGGCTTTCGGTTTGGAAAATTTACTTACATCACCGATGCCAACCGGATAGAAGAGGAAGAGAAAGCAAAAATAAGAGGCAGCCAGATACTGGTGGTGAATGCACTGCGCAAAAAAGAACATATTTCTCATTTTACTTTACAGGAAGCTATCGGCCTGGCAAATGAATTAAAAATCCCAACTGCTTATTTCACGCATATTAGCCACCAGCTTGGCTTGCATAATGAAATTGAAAAAGAATTACCTGAAAATATGCATTTGGCTTATGATGGATTGAAATTGAACATTTCAGGAAAATAAAAATTCCTCTTATTTATTATTTTACTGTTATCAGGCAGTAGTTTCCTGCATTTCAAATTGCATATTATGCAGGTTAAAATAATGGCCCTGGAGCGCCATCAATTCATTGTGAGTTCCCATTTCTTTTATCTCGCCCTTATCAAGCACCATGATTTTATTGGCCTTGCGAATGGTAGATAAGCGATGAGCAATTACAATGGAAGTGCGCCCGCTGATCAGTTTATCAATTGCATGTTGAATCAGTAATTCACTTTCGCTGTCAATGGAAGAAGTAGCTTCATCCAAAATAAGGATGGAAGGATTGTATAAAAGCGCACGGATAAAGGACAACAACTGGCGCTGGCCAAGAGAAAGCGTAGAGCCGCGCTCCATTACATTAAAATCATATCCTCCGGGCAATTGCATAATAAAATCATGAACACCAATCATTTTTGCGGCTTCTATCGCATCACTTTTTTGAATGCCAGGATTTCGTAAAGTAATATTATCCAATACTGAACCGCTGAATAAAAAGACATCCTGCAAAACCACAGCAATTTTACTTCTTAAAAAGTCAACATCATAATCCATGAGATTATGATCGTCAATTTTTATTTCGCCGCGGCTCACCGGGTAAAGCCGGTTGAGCAAACTGATGATAGACGTCTTTCCGCTGCCTGTATGACCAACAATTGCCAATGTTTCAGCAGGTGCAATATAAAAATTAATATTTTTTAAAACATAGTCTTCCTTATTATAAGCAAACCACACCCGGTCAAATTCTACTTTGCCTTCCAGATTTACTGCCTGAATTCCGTTGCGTTTATTAATAGTAACATCTTCATTTTCCAACACTTTAAAAACGCGCTCGCTGGCAACCATTCCCATTTGTAACACATTAAATTTATCTGCAATCATGCGAAGCGGCCTGAACAGTAAATTCAGGTACATGATAAACGAAATGATAACTCCTGGGTTGGCGGAATAATTTCCTCCCCACCAAACCAACAGCCCAATCGAAAAAGCCAATACAATTTCC
>JBIQMJ010000565.1:0-1746 GCA_044463445.1 Segetibacter koreensis | reverse complement strand
TAGATATAGTTTAAAAGAAGGTGATGTTAAAGCGTCCAATACATCAAAAGCTCAAACGATGATTTATAACATCGAGAACTTTGACATGGATGAAACATCTTATCTTCCTGAGCGGCAATCCATATTAATTATAGAAGACAACAAGGCGATGCTTCATTTTCTTTTTAAAAAGTTAAGCCTCAAATACAATGTTTTTTCTTCACTGAATGGATCGGAAGCATTAAAGAAATTGGAGCATCTACCTGTTGTACCTGATTTAATCCTTTCCGATATTATGATGGACAAAATGGATGGATTTGCATTTGCTAAAGTAATTTCGGAACAAAGTGGTTATGGTCATATCCCAATTATATTCCTGACGGCAAAATCAGATCCAACAGATAAACTTAAAGGCTTGCGCCTGGGCGCTATTGATTTTATTCAAAAGCCATTCTCCTTTGAAGTGCTTTATCAGAAAATTGAAACTGTGCTGAACAACATCATGAAGCAGAAGAAAGCGATTTTAGATCAATCCATCTCAAATCTTAAAATCCTAAATGGCTCTGAAACTAATCCATCGAATACAGCCATTCCTGCTGCTTTGCATGAAAAATGCAAAATTTATCTGCTTACCACCAGGGAAACAGAAATTGTAGGATTTATCTTAAAGGGTGTCCGCTATAAAGCAATTGCCCAAACCCTGTTTATATCAGAAAAGACGGTTTCTAAGCATATTCAAAATATATTTGAAAAAGTTGGGGTAACCAATAAGGTTGAGTTGATTAACAAATTGAAATCGTGACTGCAATAATGTTTTTTCTTACCTAATTCATTTAATATACTGCTTTTTGCGTACGAAAATGCGGTAAATGCCTTATTCTTTCGCTGAGCTTGAATACACAACTTTGAACATCAAAAAGTTCATTGTTATTCAATCCATCAGATATGTGCGGAAGATATATTTTAGAATGGCTCGACTCCTTGATTACTGTTTCTCTTAATCCGGCGAAAAACGATGATGCAACAGTAACTGATGAGCAGATAAAAACGATTCTCACCCAAATGGCAGAGGAAAAGACGAAATTCCAATCTCGTCTGAAAAACCATGTATTTGGGTTAACGAAGGAAAAACAGATCGGGCTATTCCTAAAACAGTACCATTCAGATCTGATTATTCTCCTCGACCAAGCTTTGATAAATAGCAAAGCAATTCCCGGTAAGAAAAAAGCGTTGAAGCGTCTTGCAAAAGAAACTATCACCTGCATGGACGAACTGTTGTCTTTTGTTGAAACCCGGTTTTCCGACTATTTATGCCTGGATGAACGTGTACCAATCACTTATCTTTCGGTTACAAAAAAAGAGCTAAAGCCTCGAATTGATAAATTGAATTTGAAATTCTCAATACAGGTAACCGATGAGCAGCTTAAGGATATTGTTGTGAATTGCCTATTCCTTTTTATTGATAATGATGAAGGTAATCGCGTAACATTTCAGGAACTGTTTTATATCAAGGAATTGCTAAATGAACTGGATGCGATAGAGGCGCTTGAGGAAAATAAATCTACGTATTCTTCATTAGACAGAATACTTATCTACCTCAATTTCAACAATACGGAGTACATGAATTATCTCACACAAAAAATTGCGAATAAAATAAATACTCATGACGATGTTTCCAAAAGAATGGATTGCTTACTCATTCATTTCAAAGAATTTAACCAGATGCACAGAAAGTTAGGGATTGCCTTATATCCACAGCAAGTTGAT
>JBIQMJ010000564.1:0-1765 GCA_044463445.1 Segetibacter koreensis | reverse complement strand
GATTTTTCTGGTAATTACATTGTCTCCTCGCTTTGGTAGTAGTTTTTTTTTGATAAAATAATTGAAGAATGTTGCCTGGTATTTAAGATATTTTATAAACTTAATTATTCATTGTGGAAAATTGATGACTTAAAAAAACCAAAATAAATTTAACTGTCTCAATAAAGAAATTGGATATACTTTTTTTCTATTATCATAAAACAGTAAACCTTTGGACTGAATTTAAGTAAAAACAAGTGATTCAATCATATTAATACTATTATTATATGGGGGAGGTGTTAGGGGGATAATAACTGTCATAAATGTGAATAGCTTTGAAAATAATGGCAGGGTGAACTTTACAGTAAACCTTGTCTAAAAGGTCAAATGTTCGTATTAGTCCCTGCCATTATTTTACTTGCTCCAGGTCCAACTAGAATTATCTCTTTGACACATCAAAGGTTTTTGACAGAGCAAGTTTTTTATAAAAACAAAAGCGCGAATTTATGAAAAAACACAAATTTATTCTGGGTGTGGATGTGTCTAAAAATACACTTGACATCTATTGTACACAAATCAATGAGCATCTTCAAATTCAAAATGGAACGGTAGGATTCAGGGAATTTTTAATTTGGTGTAAAGCCCATAAAATAGATATGAAAAATTGTGTGGTAGTGATGGAGTATACCGGCGGTTACGAGTATAAGCTTATCCAGTTTTGTGAGAATAAAAAGATTCCTTTTATCCGTATTCCCGGCCTGGCTATTAAGCGCTCACTAGGAATCATCAGGGGAAAAAATGACAAAGTGGATTCAAAACGGATTGCTCAATATGCATCTGAAAAGCATTCATCTTTAAAGATTTCAAAGCCTTTAGACAAAAGGATTGTGCAGCTTAAGGAGCTTATAAGATTCAGAAAGAGATGCGTAAAAGAAAATGCAGGATACCAGGCTACTATCAAAGAGCGCAAACATATTCATACTGATTTAGAAAAGGATATTATTGTTAAAGAATTGGAACAAAAGCTCGGATTCAATGAAAAAATTATTTCAAAAGTAGAATCTGAAATAATGAATATTATTGAGACTAATGATAGTTTCAAAATAAACTATGATTTAATTACAAGTATCAAAGGTATTGGCAAAGTAAATGGATGGATGACTATAGCATACATGGAGAATTTCACCAGCTTTCCCGATGGCAGAACTTATGCAGTATATGTAGGAGTGATCCCTTTTGATCATAGTTCGGGAACCAGTATTAAAGGGAAAAAGCGGGTAAGTCATTTGGCTAATAAGGAATTAAAATCGGAGCTATCTCAGGCTGCAAAAAGTGCGATGCAATGGGATAAAGAAATAAGAGAATATGCGAATAGAAAACTGAAAGAAAAAGGATGGGGTACGGTAGTCAATAATGTAAAATTTAAGCTTATTCTTAGAATGTTTGCAGTGGTTAAAAGAGGAACAAAATATGTGGATAGCTATCACATTGCTGCCTGATTTTTGAACCGGAAAAATTAAATTTGGTAGTTTTTGAATCCTAGAATACGAATAATTAGTCGGGATTTCTATTTTTCCTTCAAAATGCATTTAATTTAAAATGATTAATTAATTTATTATGAATTATGATAACTGAGGCTTCTTAAAAAAATTATTTCGAAACTATAAAAAAATTGTTTGCGCTGTAAATATTACATCGTAATTTTGCGATTAATAAAGAAACAACATGGGGGCAACAAAATCAGAAGAATTTACACTAAAGGATAACCGGATTGCCAATTACGCCA
>JBIQMJ010000563.1:0-1771 GCA_044463445.1 Segetibacter koreensis | reverse complement strand
ATGGAATTGACATCACGCCATAAGCAATAAAAAATGCAAATGGTAAAATGGCCACCTCGGTAAGGCTGAGATGAAAACCGGATTTGATATCAGGTATCAAAGCGCCGATAATGTTGGTCAAAAACGAGATCACGAAAAAAGTGAGCATGATCAGGAAGACGATGTAATAGTTTCTCTTTGCAGTGGTGGTAGTTGCCATTGAAATTTTAATTGTGAATTGTGAATGGTGAATAGTGAATGATGAATAATTTGTACAAAATAATGAATATTAAAGATTGACAAAAAGATGCCCCCTGAACTACAAACCTTGAACTGTGAACTAAAACTATACCACCTCTTCTTTTTCCATCCAAACCGGTTTTGTTTGTGATTGATGATCAGCGCTTAAAATGTCCCTATACAATTCCGGTTTTCTTGCATTCTTATACCGGAAGCCACCAGATAATTTTAGTTTATCTTCTGTAATCGTTGCCATCGCGATTTCGTCATTGAAACTTTTTATTTCAATCAACACATCTCCGTAAGGATCGAGGATTAATGAATTACCATTCTTTAATTGATCCCCATCATAGCCGATCGGGTTGGTAAAAACATAATAAACGCCGTTGTCGTACGCTCTTGCAGGAAGCCAGCGCATCAGCCATTGCATTCCTTTTGGGCCATCGAATTCCATCCGCAAAGGCACAGGATCCAATTCTCTTTTTTGCCAAAGTGCATCATCTACAAAACCTCTTCCAGGCATGGAAGAAGGCGTACACATCGTAACATGCGGCGCAAAAATAACTTCTGCACCAAGCAACGAGGTAGCACGTACATTTTCCACCACATTATTATCATAACAAATTAAAATGCCGCACTTCCAGCCTTTGATATCAAAGACAACATATTCATTTCCGGGTGATAAATATTTGCTGATGAACGGATGGATCTTTCTGTATTTCGCTTTCAATCCGTTTTTATCAACGCAGATATAAGTGTTATACAATTTATCTTCATCATCCACTTCAACCAATCCCGCCAATACAGTGATGTCATGCTTCGCAGCGATCTCAATTAATTGTTGAGTGCTTTTCCCCGGCACTTTTTCTGCATAGCTTTTCACTTCTTCTCTTGAAAGATCTTTGAAAAAAGTATAAGCCGTGATAGACATTTCATGAAAACTGATCACTTCTGCTCCGCCCTCTTTTGCCTTCGCAGTTAGTTTTTCTATCACAGAAAAATTATAATCTTTATCACCGTCTTTCGGTTGAAATTGCGCTACTGCTATTTTTAGGATTTTCATTGTAGTGAATTGTGAATGTTCAATTGTGAATAATGCCGTGTCAATTCACAATTTAGGCCGATATATTGTGAAAGTCAAAAATAAACAATAAGGGGAAAATTGATCAGAAAAAAGCTTTTGGGTGGGACAAACATTACAAAAGGAAAGCATCGAAAATGAAACGTGTTGTTCAAATAAAAACTATCGATTTTTTTCAGTAGAAGACACGTTAAATCGTAAATTCTTTATTTTAATTTCTAATGGGCTTTAGGATCAACTAATGCAGTATCGCCACTTTTTATATAAAACGAATCTAATCTTTCATCATTCAGAAAAACAGATTTTGCCTTTACTTCAATATTTTGAAAATTAATGTACTTTAATATCAACAAATGCAGTATCGCCACTCTTAACATAAAATGAATCTGTCTTTACTGCTCCGATCCATGGAAAAGCACCGGTAATTGGATTAGAAAGTGTGGGATCAGGATTAATTCGTCCCCAGTCATA
>JBIQMJ010000562.1:0-1772 GCA_044463445.1 Segetibacter koreensis | reverse complement strand
AAGAGTTAGAAGGGAAGTGAAAATTGTGGTGATGCCATTCGTAAAAGAAATGGAAAGATATAGACAGCATGTATTTCAGTTATACAAATTACATGCTAAACTATCAGAGGAACAAGGTGAAGAATAGCTTATTTTCCATCCTTGTTGGTCTACCAACAGAAGAAAGAGCCTTTGTTGGTGGTGAGCAAGGAAAAGTGCGGCTGCTTCACCAACAAAACGAACGAGTCAAAACCCTATTTCTAATTTCAGCGATTGGTGAAGCCAGCGCTTTAAACCCTTAGCTCAACATTAACTCCGGTGAGAAACATTAATTTGAAAATTCAGAATAATGGAAAAAATAAAAGGATTTCCTTTATCCGTCGGTTTTGGCAGGCTAAACGAGGAAACTGTTTCTGAAAATAGTGAAGTAATAAGTGCTGAGTACTTTTTCAACAATAGACCAGTACATAAAATTTGCCATAATATAATCGATGAAACATGGGTAATTCGAGATATCCTTGATAATACTGGTGGGATAACATCTTCACCTGATCTCAAAAATGCCGTACTGAGACATTTTAATAATCTTAATTGTGAGACAAATGGCATTTTTCATTTTTTCCGTGATACTATCTGTAGTTGCGGAAATGTTTATTGTCAAAATCTGGCATCAATGAAAGACGAAGATGGAGTTGTCAGCTATTTTCCTGCAGGAAGACTAATTATTCTGAGAATTCCCGTTTTCTTTGACAGCGCTGGTCGTTCGAAAGTTGAAATGTTGATCAATAACATACCTTATCTGGAATCAGAGAATAGGCCTTTACTAAAACTTCTCGAGGCATATAATACTTCAATTTTGCTAACAGATGCAAATAAGAAAATGTCAGTTATTCCTGTTCTAATGGTAGAATATATTATTACTTTGGCTTCTGCACTTGAAGTAGTTGACTGGTTGTGTAACAATAAGTTATTAGGAGATGAAAAAATATTTAGAATGATTATACAGGATGCAAAATTAAAAAATCAGCATTATTTTGAAACATTTGAAGTTCATGATAAAAATGCTAAAATTTATTCAATTTTATTTAAAGGAATGGACGATTCAAAAATTAAATTTGGAGACCTTGAAAAAAAAGTGATTGAATCAATGACCAATAATTAAAAATAAAATGTTTTTCAGAAAATATTTTGTTACCGCTATTTTCGTAACCTTATTAATTTGGGGTCCGATTGATAATACATGGCCCGCATCGTTGGCTATACGTTTAGGTTACCTTATCCTTATTCCTTTGATAGTTGCATTTTTATTAAATTGGATTTGGGATAAGTGGAAACCCAATGCACGAATAGAAGATATATTGGAGCGAACTCTTTCGAGCATTATTTGTGGAGCTTTGATAATAATGGCAATTTTTGAAATCCAGGCTAACACCCATTTAGAAAATGATCACTGGATTCGAACACGAGATGGTATGGAGGCAGTTGGTGAAGATATATTAGTAAAAGGTCCAGATTATGGCCATATTTTTATTCTTGTTGTAATTGCAATTTGTGTTTTTTGGTTTGGTGTCTTGAAAAGAAAGTTTAAAGCCGTTGATTATTAAATTAAATACAAAATCGAAAAATTTGATCAATGGAACCAGGTTATATTCCCCTAATTTTTCTCCTTTTTTTATTCCAATCATTTCCCCTACCTTTGCACTCCCAAAAAAGTTCTTTATAGAAATCATTGAATGGGAGTTTTGAAAACTTGCCGAAGATGTCAAACTGCGCTTGTCGAAGTTGTCATTCTG
>JBIQMJ010000561.1:0-1780 GCA_044463445.1 Segetibacter koreensis | reverse complement strand
AAGGCGACTTCAATAAAAAATAGTTTGCCATATTTTATTCCGGGGACCATCATTTTTTTCTAATCAAAAACACGTTTACCATACGAAAACATGAATCTACATGAAGAAAGAATGAATCTACTAAATTTCTAAATTATGTGTTTCATAAAGAGCTAAGTTTACCTGAGAATTCACAAATATTTTAGCCGAAAATTCGTCTGCTGCATCAGGGGTTCGATTGAGATGCAAACCAATATAAAAATTAAATATGATGAATCATCTCATATATATCCGAAAAAAATGTTGCAGGTTTCCTACGGGATTTGTCTAAATTTCAAAGCTTCTGTAATCTCATTACTAATGACATTATTTATGTTTTAGAAAAATAAAATTTTTTGAATTACCTAAAATCTATTAAAATGAAAAAAACAATTTAAGTTTAGTGACATTAATAATCATTATGTTGGGTTCAATTCTAACATTTTCAACTACACAAGATAAAAAATTAGGTTTTATTATAATACCCCCCATTTTTCGGACAGGTAAATAAAACAGAAATTTGTGAAACAAGTTGGCTTTAGAGCCGACACCTAAAACCCGAAAAAATGAGTAAAACAAGTAGAAGAAAATTCACTTCAGAATTTAAAAGCAAAGTTTGCATTGAAGCTCTTAAGGAGCACCAAACGATCGAGTCCTTAGCTAAAAAATACGATCTGCACCCAACACAAATAAACACCTGGAAAAAGGAATTTCTGCAGAAATCGTCCGTTGTTTTTGAGAAGGAAGGCATCCGTGGTATTTCGGATAATGAGCAATTGATACAGACACTCTATGCGCAGATCGGCGAGCTGAAAGTGGCTAATGATTTTCTAAAAAAAAAATTGCTTTAAAGCCATTAAATGAACGCCGCATGATGATTGAATCCGGGCATAAAGAATTGAGTATTGTAAAGCAGTGCGAGTTGGTTCAGGTGAGCCGGAGCGGGTTTTATTATGAACCTGTACAGGAGAGTCAGGAAAATCTGGACATCATGCGCTGGATGGATGAGCAGTATCTGGATACCCCGTTTTATGGAGTAGAACGGCTGTTGGTTTTGCTGGTTTGTAAGGGTTACAAAATAAACCGCAAACGACTTCGGCGATTGATGAAAGTTCAAGGCTGGCAAACGCTTTATCCCACACCACGTACCACACGCATTGATCCGGCCGCATATAAGTATCCTTACCTGTTAAAAGGACTTTCGATAGAGCGAAGAAATCAAGTGTGGGCAATAGATATCACCTATGTGCCAATGAAGCGCGGATTTATGTATTTATGCGCCATAATCGACCTGCATACGCGTTATGTGGTGGGGTGGAGCATCAGCAATACAATGACCGCAGATTGGTGCGCAGAAATAGTCAGGGAAGCCATTGGTTTGCATGGTAAACCAGAGATCATGAACAGTGATCAGGGCAGCCAATTTACCAGTGAGGTTTACACTGAATTGTTGAAAGATAACGAAATACGAATCAGCATGGATGGTAAGGGCAGAGCTATTGATAACATCTTTATTGAACGGCTGTGGCGAACTGTCAAGTACGAGCACATATATCTGCACATTTATGAAGATGGGCTATCGCTTTACCAGGGATTACACAAGTATTTTTCATTTTATAATGGTGAAAGGAGGCATCAATCATTAAATAATCAAACTCCATTAACTTTGTACAGTATGGCAGCCTGAGGGCAAGCCGCAAAAGAGAAAAAAAGCTTTGGAGGCTTTTTTCCCTTTTGCTACCAGTTCTCTCTTAATCAGAGA
>JBIQMJ010000560.1:0-1782 GCA_044463445.1 Segetibacter koreensis | reverse complement strand
GTATCAGACTTTCCAAAAGTTTCACCAAAGAGTTAAGAGGTTTTCTCTAAACTTTTGGAAAGTTGCGGTTAAATTTTAACGGCATGCATTCTTTTGGATGAAAATCAATCTGACAGGACAGTTATCTTTTCTAAACTTTCCAAAAGTGAGGATGCTTTTTTTAGTTTAAAGGCTGCCTCCGAAAAATTTCCTTCCTTGCGATGTCTCCCCTCAGGGACCTTTAGATTTGTCTTCTGATTATTTTATTAACGTATTACTATTATTACTATTTCTTTTTTGTTACTTTTTTCTTTGTGAATAACAATAAAACTGTGAATAACTTATATTTATAAAACAACCTGCCAGCACAAGCGAATTATTTGGGGACAAGGCATATAGACCTATGCGGCGTTTTAATCTTGTGCTGGTTTTTTTGAACCGGAATCAAATAGAAAATAGGGTTTTCAGACCCATTATTAAGGTCTTGATCGTTCAAAAATCAGGTTATTTTTTTCAACATTTAAACCTAATCGTATGAGCAAATTACAAAATTTTATCGGCATTGATATTTCCAAGAAATGGATTGATGTGGCCCTGTTAACAATACAAAACCCAGATGATATTATCCATCATCAGTTTGAACAGAGCAAGGAAGGTTTTAAAGCGTTTGATTCATGGTTAAAAGAGAATCATATTCAAACCAACGAACAGACTATCTTTTGCATGGAAAATACCGGAATTTATAATGAACGTCTGGTCAACCATCTTCTAAAACACAAAGCACTGGTTTGGGTAGAGATGCCCTTGAAAATAAAGAAAGCCGGAGGCTTTCAAAGAGGTAAAAACGATAAGGCTGATTCGATTAAAATTGCATGGTATGCTTTTCGTTACCAGGATCAGATGACGCTGTTGAGCCCGATGGACGATAGTTTACGCAGGCTCAAACGTCTTTCAGGACAAAGAAGCCGTATCGTCAAAACCATTACCCGACTCACTGTCCCATTAAAAGAACTAAGAGCATGTGGCATGAAAAGCGAGGCTGCTGAAATGGAAAAAATACAAGCACCCGTACTCGCTTCTTTGAAGAAAGCTCAGCAAGAAATTGAATATTTAATAGATCAGACAATCAAACAGGACGAACATTTAAACCATATTGCCAGAAAGGTGCAAAAAGTCATTGGTATAGGACCGGTTACCAATACAGCCTTGCTGATTTATACCAACGGTTTCCGGGGCTTTGAAACTGGCAAGCAATTAGCATGTTACTGTGGCGTTGTTCCGTTTCAAAAATCTTCAGGGTCAAGTATTCGGTATAAACCAACCGTCAGCCCTTTTGCAAACAAAGAACTCAAAACTCTTATTCATTTAGGAGCAATGTCAGCCATACAATATGATCCGGAATTAAAGAGGTATTACAAACGCCGGATAGCACAAGGAAAAGACAAAATGAAGGTTATTAATGCTGTCAGGAACAAGCTGGTACTCCGGGTGTTTGCGGTGATAAGAGATGATAGAGATTTTGAGAAGGATTATGTCAGAAAATGTGCATAACCCTGTGGGTAAACTTAAAAAGAATTAACAAAAAAGAAGTTGGTTGAATCATAGAAAACGCTGGGAAGAAGAAAACACTGTTGAACAAATGAGGCTTATACAACAACTGGACGAAGATGATAAAACCACCGTCTTAAAAATTATTGATAAAATGCTTACCACTAAAAAATTTAAAGACTTCTTTCAAAAAAATGTTGCCGCTTTATAAAAAAGAGAACATAACAAAAAGGAGCCGTCTAAAAAGTGTAAGAA
>JBIQMJ010000559.1:0-1784 GCA_044463445.1 Segetibacter koreensis | reverse complement strand
AAAAAAAATATTCGGCGCCACTACGGCCAACAGATTCCCATTACTTTTAATGAGAAGGAATTAAAGATATTGCAACTTTTGGGCGAAGACAAAACAACAGATGAAATTTCGAAAATTATTTTCTTAAGTCCGAGGACCATCGAAACCATCCGCCAAAATATGAAAAATAAAGTGGGAGCCAAGACAATAGGTGGACTGATAGTGTATGGCATGAGAAATAGAATGATTGAATAAAATCCACGGGGCCGCTTTCTATTTCTTATTAAATTTCACATAATACTCAGTCATTATTTTGTGAACTTTTTCCTTTAGAAATTCAAAAGAATCTTCTTCTTCGAAATGTACTGCCGGCAAGAAGTGCAGTTCTATTTTCCCTGGATGAAAATTAAATGATTTGCCTGGAGGCAAAATTTTTTTTGTATTAAAAATTAATGCAGGGATGATAGGTATCCCTGTTTCTTTGGCAAGCCTGAAAGCGCCATTATGAAATTCTTTTATCGGCATTTCTGTTTTATTCCTTGTTCCTTCCGGATAAATGCACATGTGCATTCCCAAAGCCAATACATTTTTCATTTTTCTAAAACTATCCTGCCTGCTTTTTTTTTCGTTCCGGTCAACCAATATGGAGCCTCTTTTATATATCAATCCAAATACAGGAATTTTAGCCAGTTCAGCTTTCGCAATCGTTTTATTAGCTCCCGGAATGAATGGAGTTACCACCGGCACATCCATAAAAGAATTGTGATTGCAGGTTATAATATATTTTTCTCCCGGTTTAAAATTTTCTTTACCTTTTACTTTTAAGCTACAACCGGTAAGAAAAAAAAATATGCGTATCCAGACCTGTGATATTTTTCTGAAATATTGGGTACGCCTGGGTTCCTTAAAAATACCGATAATCCACATCGGCAATGCAACTAACAATATCGTAACCGCGAAAATTAATAATGCCCACACTGCCAGAATCGCAAAAATAAAATTCTTCAATTTTTATAGGTTTACTGTATTAAAGTTTCCAATCTATCGGCATTTGGTGTTGCCTCGCCAATAATTCATTGGTTTTTGAAAAATGTTTACATCCAAAAAAACCATTATGGGCGCTGAGTGGAGATGGATGAGCGGCCTTTAAAACAAAATGTTTGGTTTCGTCTATCAGCGCTTGTTTTTCCTGGGCAAATTTACCCCACAGCAAAAAAACAATTCCTTTTTTTTCTTCTGATATTTTCCGGATTACATTATCTGTGAATTGCAGCCAGCCCGTGCGGGCGTGGCTTCCTGGCTCATTTTGTCTCACTGTTAAGGAAGCATTCAAAAGTAATACACCCTGGATCGCCCATTTTTCAAGATTACCATTCTGAGGCATTTTTATTCCGAGATCATTTTCCAATTCTTTAAAAATATTAATTAGCGATGGTGGTTTGGCAATACCATCAGGAACAGAAAAGCAAAGGCCATGAGCCTGCCCTTTATTATGGTAAGGATCCTGTCCCAGCAAAACCACCTTCACTTTTGGAAAAGGAGTCTGCTTAAATGCATTAAAGATCAAAGATCCCGGAGGATAGATTATTTTCCCTGAAGCTTTTTCGGCTTTTAAAAAGGTTACGATATGCAAAAAATAAGCCTTTTCAAATTCTTCTTTTAAAACCTCTTTCCAGCTTTCTTCTATTTGAATATCCATTGTATATTTTAAAGAAAAAAAGTGATAAATAGTCGAACGGAAAATAACCTGAAAAAAAAACAGTGACCCCGGAACGACTCGAACGTTCGACCCACAGCTTAGAAGG
>JBIQMJ010000558.1:0-1802 GCA_044463445.1 Segetibacter koreensis | reverse complement strand
GGCCCCTATTGCCGTAACCACAAGATCAAGAAAGCACAAATATTCATTTTCGTGTAGGCCTAACCGTTTTGAAAGAGCGGTAATCAGTTTAAAGCCTACTCCACAACCGCAAAGTTCTTTATAGGGATAACTGCAGTCTTTTTGTTTGGGATTTAAAATAGCCACTGCTGGCGGTAATTGTTCATCAGGCAGGTGATGGTCGCATACGATAAAATCAATACCTATCGTGCATGCATACCCGATAAGTTCAACGGATTTAATGCCACAATCGAGCGAGATAATTAAATCAAAATTATTTTCTTTTGCAAAATCTATTCCCTGTCTGCTGATTCCATATCCTTCCTTATAACGATGAGGAATATAGAAATCAATTTTTTCTTCGCTATAATTTTTTTTAAGAAACCGATACATCAAAGCAACAGAGGTAGTTCCATCCACATCATAATCGCCGAATACAAGTATCTTCTGATTGTTATTTATTGCGGTCAGAATTCTCTGAACTGCTTTTTCCATATCCTTCATTAAAAAAGGATCATGAAGGTGAGAAAGTTGTGGCCTGAAATAATCTTTTGCTTTTTGGAAAGAATCAATTTCCCGCTGAACAAGAATATTACACAAAGGAGTACTGATGGATAAAGAATCTCTTAAAGACGCGACCTTGGCGGCATCAGCTTCTATTAATTTCCATCTCTTTTCCATCCCAATCTTTTATTTTTCAGGTTAATCATCCAGGAAAAATTATTACCAAATCATTTTTTTAGTCGAAAATAAAAATTCAATTTATTTCTTGGTTCACTATAAAAAATATAAAATTTTAATCAATATTTTCTATCCGTTGTATATCGTACAAGTTCTTCTAACCCCTTCCTGATATCGCTTTCAGGAAATTCAAATAAGATAGCTAAAGCTTCATCACGATATTGAATCATTTTATCATTCGCATATTTTATACCTCCCACCTCAACTACTTTTTGCATCACATATTTTATTTTATCCGGCTCTTTATTTTGATTTTTAACAATGAAAATAATTTTTCGTCTTTCAGTTTTTGAAATATTATTTAAAGTATAAATCAGGGGCAATGTCAATTTTTTTTCTTTTAAATCATTCCCTGTAGGTTTTCCCACATCTTCATTTCCATAATCAAAAAGATCGTCTTTTATTTGAAATGCAATACCGGTTTTTTCTCCGAAAAGTTTCATTTTTGCGGTCAGGCTTTCGTCCTGGCTTGTGCTCCACGCTCCTACTGCACAGGCTGATGATAGGAGTGACGCTGTCTTGCTTCTGATAATTTCAAAATAAATATCTTCATTGAGATTCAGATTACGCGCTTTTTCAATTTGCAATAATTCTCCCTCACTCATTTGTTTAACGGCTTCAGATAAAATATCGAGATGTTTAAAATCGCCTGCGCCGGTAGAAAGCAACAATCCTTTAGACAAAAGATAATCACCTACAAGGACTGCAATTTTATTTTTCCACAATGCATTTATGGAAAGAAACCCTCTCCTTTCCAAAGATTCATCCACTACATCATCATGTACCAAAGTCGCGGTATGCAACAATTCTACCAAAGCTGCCGCGCGATAAGTTGATTCGTTAACGGTTCCGTGCAGTTTTGCACTTAAAAAAACGAACATGGGCCGTAACTGCTTTCCTTTCCTTTTAATAATGTATTTCATTATCCTGTCAAGCAAAGGAGTTTGACTCTTTACAGATTTAGCAAATTTTTCTTCAAAAGTGGCTAATTCGGTGGCAATAAGATTTTTTGAAAACTGCATCTTTTCTGGAAAAAGGCAATA
>JBIQMJ010000557.1:0-1802 GCA_044463445.1 Segetibacter koreensis | reverse complement strand
TTGCCGTTCCGGTTATTGGAATCATCACATTTATCATAAGAAGATTTGCCAGGATTAAAAAGACCAATAAATTCATGCGCTGGTCATTTGTCAGTCTTTGGATATTGGGTGTCGTCTGCTTTGTTGCACTGATAGGCGCTGTTGGCCGCGATTTCAGAAATATCAGTTCTTTAAACGAAGAGGCAGTCAATTTGCAAAATCCCACTGTAAAAAGCCTGGAAGTAATCCCCTTTCAAAATATCAATTACCGAAGGATTGGTTGGTTCAATTTTGAACCCTTCGGCACTTATGGCTCTATGGATACCGCTTTCATTGGAAACGTAAAAGTCAGAATTACTCAATCGCCGACCGACAGTTTTAGTGTAAGCGTCCTAAAAATGTCTAATGGAAAAACAAGAAGAGCTGCTGACACTTTGTTGCCAAGAATCAATTTTAATATCAGCCAAAATGATTCTCTGTTAATGATGGACAAGGCCATTACGCTCAACACTACCGATAAATTCCGTAATCAGTTTGTAGAAGTAACCATAGCGGTTCCGGTTGGGCATTATATCAAAATAGACAAAAATTTTGGTAACGGGAACCATATCAGGTTCAGTGGGTTTTGGGACGGAAGAAATTGGTATTTCTATAATAACAATAGCGAAAATGATTATGATTTTTCATATGGAGAAAAATACCTGATGAAAAAAGACGGGCTTTACCGGTTAGATGGCAGCCGTTCGGACAGCAACAGAGATGATTGGAACGATAATCCTGGCAATAACCCGGTATCTCCGACAGCTAATGATACCAATGGCAGCTATCGTTATAACCGTAATATTGATTCCTTAAAAAATGCACAGGAAAAGCAATTGCAGACGATGGAACAAAAAATGGATTCTTTAAAAGCTGTGCAGCAAAAAGAAGTAAACAGGATGAAAGATTCCCTGCAAAAAGAAAAAGACGAGATCAATCAAAAAATAGAAAAATTAAATAAGGGAACCGTATTGCATCAAAGTAATTGGAATTCCAGGGGTCATAGCGAATTCACCTTCATCATGTACATCTGAATATTTTTGGATGTTTAGTTGGGCCTTCATGCAAATGCATGGGGGCTTTTTTGTAGTAAATCAACAAATCCATTCAATTTCTATTTTTATCCCCTTCAGAAAATAGCAATTAACTTTGTTCACTAAGTTTCAATTTTTATAAAAGAAAATAATGAACCCTGAAAGAACAGAAGTTTCCTCGTTGGGCGAGTTTGGCCTTATAGATCATCTCACAAAAAACAACGAAATAAGAAATGCCTCCACCATTTTATCGGTGGGCGATGATGCCGCTGTGTTGGACCATTTCGGAAAACAAACCGTCATCACCACTGATATGCTGGTGGAAGGCATCCATTTCGACCTGATGTACTCGCCGCTCAAACATTTGGGCTATAAAAGCGTGGTCGTAAATCTCAGTGATGTATACGCAATGAATGCGTCTCCCGCTCAAATAACCATGAGTATTGCATTCAGCAACCGGTTCAGCGTAGAAGCGCTTAATGAATTTTACGAAGGCGTTTACGCTGCTCTTGATAAATACAATGTAGATTTGGTTGGCGGCGATACGACTTCTTCACAAAAAGGTTTTATCATTTGCGTAACTGCAATTGGCGAAGTGGCGCCTGATAAATTTGTAACAAGAAGTGGTGCCAAAAAAGGAGACCTGGTTTGCGTAAGTGGCGAATTGGGTGGTGCATTTTTAGGGTTGACCTTGCTCGAAAGGGAAAAGAAAGTTTTTCTCGAAACGAAAGGGGTCCAGCCCGATCTGGA
>JBIQMJ010000556.1:0-1808 GCA_044463445.1 Segetibacter koreensis | reverse complement strand
AAAAGATCGATCTTTTTTCTCCTCTTGCTTCCTTAGGAAATATTAATATTCCAACCGGCGTATATGATACAGCACAGTTTGAAATTGAACTTGCACCAACTACAACTGATGCTGCCTTAGAACTTAAAGGAACGTATAATAATATCCCTGTGATTTTCAGAATCTCCGGTAATTTTGAAATTGATGCAGAAATACCATCAATAACTATTGCCGACGGCCAGCATTATAACGCGGTAACTGCTCTAAATTTAGCAACTCTTACTCAGGGAATTTCCAGTGCAACTTTAGATTCGGCAACAAAAGATTCCTCAGGAACAATTATTATATCAGAGAGTTCTAATGTGTCTATTTATGATAGTTTTATTTCCAATTTACAGAATTCAGAGGAAGTGGATTTTGAATAAGTCAACTTTGATGAGATATTAACGCTTAAAAAGATGACCCTTTCGGTCATCTTTTTCTTAGAGTGATAGGCATGTATAT
Source organism: Segetibacter koreensis (assembly GCA_044463445.1). Lineage (GTDB taxonomy): Bacteria > Bacteroidota > Bacteroidia > Chitinophagales > Chitinophagaceae > Ginsengibacter > Ginsengibacter koreensis_A. The sequence goes on along the minus strand of JBIQMJ010000556.1, from coordinate 1,325 downwards.
AGCTATAGTGTGCAAGTCCTGAACACGCTTTGCAATAGAAGTGTTAACAAAAGGTAAGGGCGTCCATCGTGAGGTGTCCCGAATGTTCGGGATGGAAGGAAGCCGGCGGCAAAAGCGTGCGCCAACGAAAATAAACTATATCGGGCGGGGTTGTGACTTACTGTAAAGGCATTCTTACTTCATTTCTTACGAAATTCGTAATATAAGTGATGATGCTAAAATAATCACCTTAAAATATTTAAAAAGCAGCAGGCACTAAAGCTTTATCCGTAATGCCACATTAAAAACTCTTCCATCCAAAGGTGCATATATTTGTCTGAAGCGTGGATGATTGACTGGTGGAATCACAATTTTTTCAAACTTTGTTTGTCTTACATCAAACAGATTTTCACAATTGGCTATTAAATCAAAATGAAGGAAATGTTTCTGAAAAATTAAACCACTCGTAAAGTAACTTTTTGTCTTCGTATCAAAATCACGATACATCGATGATACGTAATACCCTTCATAAGCAACAGAAAAATCATCTTCCTTTTCATATATAATATCAATATTTATTTTGCTTTTTGGGGTTAACGGAACGAATGGCTGAGTGAGATTATATTTTCTTCTTGCATCTACAAAGCTGTAAGCAAAATAAAATTGCCAGTCATCTAATGCAAAATTGAGATCACTTTCAAAGCCTTTTGTTAATATAGACAGGTTCTTATTTACAAAGGAAAATGAGTCCAAAACCAAAGGGTTGTTTATTTGAGTGATAAAAAACGATTGGTTAACGGTTAAGGAACTTTCATCTCCTAATCTTTTTTTGTAATTAAAATCGAGGTTTCCTCCTATTGATTTTTCAGGTTTAATATTTTTCGATAAAGGTTGTATATTTTTGATGCCAGCCTCTTCCGCATCTGTTGAAAAAATAGTTGGTAATTTATATCCTAACCCACTACCAACTCTCATATAAAATTCCTTATTGAACTTGTACATTACTGCTAATCTTGGCAAAACGAAAAAACCAAACTCATTTTGATAGTCAGTTCTCAATCCTCCTTCTAACAAAAATTTGTCTGTGACCTTCCAGTCATCCTGTAAAAAAAATCCGGTTGTAATATAATCGTAATCTCTTTTTAGATGACTCTTACTACTGTCTTCTGTAAATTTTTCACCGGAAACATTTATCCCTGCGACCATCTTTTGCCGACCGAATTTGAAATTCATTGCTGCCTCTGTATAACTGCTTTTTTGTGTGCCTTCAAAAGTATAGCTGGTTTCATTAATTCTACGGTTAAAATAGGACACACTGTTTTTAATAGTGAGCGATTTATTTTCAC
>JBIQMJ010000555.1:0-1812 GCA_044463445.1 Segetibacter koreensis | reverse complement strand
AATAACAGCGGCATATAAAAGAAATAACCACCATACAAACGCAATTGAAGCAGTAAGAAGCCTTGAACAAGAAAATAATTTAGATCTGGAGTACGATACGGAATTGATTAAATCGTTTATAGGTTGTTATAAGGCTTTAAAAGCGTATCGTGAAATTTCACGAATGCTTGAAACACTTTTAATTGACAAAGAGAATGGTGACCCGGATTTTTTACAGCAGCTAGCAATGGCATACTACCGCATCGACAGAGTACGAGAGGCGATAATAATATTAGAAAATCTCATTAAAAGAAATCCGAGCGCTAAAATTTATTACGATTTAGGAATTGTATATGAAAAACTGGCTCAACAAAGTGAATCTTTTTTAGCAGATCAATATGTGAAAAAGTCCATCGAAATATTAATTAGAGGGTTGAAGCATGATCCAAAAAATTTAAGTATAGGAGGAAGACTTCTAATTATGTTGTTAAGCAATAACCAAAAAGAAAAATTGGAAAAGTACATTCCAGTAGTTGCTTTCACCCTTGAGATTGAAATGAGCAAAACTCAGAATGATTATTGGTGGCATTATAACTCTTTGGAACTTGCTTTAATTGCAAAAAATCAAGAATTAGCATTGATGGCGTTAGGTAATATCTTAACGAGCATACCTCGCAGCTGGGAATATACTACTGTTGCCTATCAATTAAAAAAACTTGTTTATGATAAACATTTATTGACTGATTCAAAAGAAGAGTTGAAGTGGATGATGGATATTTTAAAAAAATTAGAATCATCCATTGAAGAGAGCTAATAATTTCAAAAATAGGTGTGCGTACAACAAATGTATTTGCAATATGGCGGCTGACGAAAGTACAATCGTCTTTTGTGCTACTATCAGCAGCAGTTCCAGCCGACGGAATGCTAATCAGCTTTTGTTCTTAACTTCAAGATTGAATTTAAATCATCTGCGGTTCCGGGCTGACGAATAAATCTGCCGCCACATCGCAAATACACGGTCGTAAGCTGCAATTCCCAAACTACATGCTGACATTAGAAAATTTTAATCAAGAAGACCAACGAAAAATTAAAGCAATTCCAAAGACGTTCAAAGTGACAGGAATCGTTTTTCTTGCTCTTTGTGTTCCTGCTTCATTTTTATTTGGCTTACTAGGGTTAACCAAAAGAGGACACGGTTATTGGGCAACAACGATTATTCTATTAGCGTTTTTTACCCTTGTTACATTATTCATTCTAATTAAAGATTATTTCCTTTATTATCGGGACAAAACAAAACAACAGAAATACAAAGGTGTAATTACAATAATCGGCAAATCGACCAAGAAGGGAGCCAAAACAATATTTACTGATGCGCCTGAACTAAAGAAAGTGAGTTTATATACTGACAAGCTATTTGAGAGAGTTCGTATTGGTGACAAGCTGACGATTGAAATATCGAAGTTCTCAAAAACAACGTTTAGACTTGACAAGGACCAAATTGACTTATTGAACCACTAGTAAGGTATTTGAACTTTTTCATCGCAATTTCCTGTTAGCCAGAGAAGCCATTTTGTAGTTTTTTCTGTTTTATGGCACGGGAAAAAGCCGTATAAGAAAGCCCGATTGCCACGACGAACAGAAAAAAAATATTTAAACAGAAGTCTGTTGATAAAATAGAAATGCAGCTTACATCGGCTTTTGCGCAAGTGGGGCAGACGGGAAGAACATCAGCATTTGTGTGCCATCACCAGCAGTCCGGGCAGAAGGAATTCAATCAACAAACGAACAAATAATCAACTTTTTTATTCTACATTCGGCTGACGGTTCGGGCAG
>JBIQMJ010000554.1:0-1830 GCA_044463445.1 Segetibacter koreensis | reverse complement strand
GCTTGGAATACTACTGTCCCTAGTATAATAGCCTAATTCTTCAATAATTTTTTTGAATACACCCTCTACATTCCATATTTTTCTTGACTGTAAAAGTCGCAATTCTTTTTCTTCCTGCTTTTCTTGGTCCGGTATATTAGGTTTATGTTTTTCATACCAGCGGATTCGAAATTCTGCAAGCTCTGTCTCTATCCGAGATAATAGCTCAAGTTCACTATTAAAATCATCTTCTGTTAAATTGCAAATTTGATTAGGAGTAATAGATTGATATCTAAGTTCAATCTTAGGAAGAAGTTGTTTGAAAATTTCATTAAACTCTGTGTAACGTTTTTTATATTCTGCAAATAATGGTCTCCATTCTTGATTAGTGTAGGTAAGAGTATCTATTTTTTCTAAACCTTCAAGATATAGTTCATTCAGCTTTTTTGGGTAATATTTTATCCTATCCTCCCTAAACTTTTCATTACATAATACAGGATCAACATAGAAATAATGGAATTCCTCATTACGAACATAGAGCAGGTCATCAAACTTATTGCCGACCAAAGTAAAAGAATTATTAAAGGCATTTTGAAACCATTTTGTCGATAGCTCAAGTTCATTAAAAAATGCTTGCTTAAGACCATTGAAATCGGGATGATTCAATTTTTCATGAATAAAACTTTCATTCCATAAGTACTCTTCCCCAGTTCTTATGTTTCGATCAGAGGGTATGTGCCTAGGGAGTTCGTTCTTAAACCATTTTGTCTCATCAGGGGTTAAGTCTAGCGGAACACATAAATACCATGTACTTAAATTCGGATGAATTTCAATTGCTCGCTTTAATGAATTGATAATTTTTTGTTTTCGATTATGTTCACTTAATCTGACGGAGCCTTCATAATATTTTGCCTGCCATCCCCATTGTTCTCCATTTTTCAAAGTCAAATAAAATTCAACACCGTCCCCCCCGCCACTGTCGTCTATAGGTGTGAATATCCCTGAACCTTCAAATAACTTCGTGGCGATTTGATAGCATAATTGTTCAAAGCTTTTTTGCTTCGTCAATTTATATGGTTGCAGTTTGCCCCAATCAATTACCATTGTTCTATAACTCTACGTTTATTTAAATATATAATAATAGCGGCAACAAATGATCAGAAAATTTTACCTGATTCATCTCTCCGACCCTGTTTCTACTCCAGCCTTTCTGTAGCGATAGGATAAATCCTGCAAGTTCATCATTCATCGATCAGTATTCGCTTTCTTCTAAAACAATAAATTCAGCGAATTTTCTTTTTAGCAATGTTTTTGGGTAGGAAGGGGTTGCCTGGAAAAAAACTTAAAACATTTGTTGATGGAGATCAAATGAAAATGATTATTGTATAAAACTCACTTCTGAATTAACCTCTCCAACCTCTCCATCATCTCATCCTTCTCCTTCAGCATTCTTTCGTACAAAGCGATCTTCTCTTCATGTAATTGAACTAATTTATCAATAGGATGAAAAGTTGGATTTTCCATTCTTTGGTACCCAATTCCATTATCGCCGAATGTATTTGCAATTACATTCACAGCCTGCTCCTCATCAAAATTCTGTATCGCCTCAGCAGGTATTTTTAATGCAGCAGATATTTGTTGCAATAGTGCAAAGTCTATGGTTTCTTTTTGCTCTAACAAAGAAATTTTTTGCTGGTTCCAGTCATCTCCGAGGTCGGCTGCCAGGGCATCTTGTTTGATGCCAAGCATTTCGCGGAAGCGCTTTACGTTGCGCCCTTCATGGATCTTTTTTGTATTGGTTGCACTCATCATAAGCAAATTTATCTTAAAAATTATTGATTGATAAAGTTA
>JBIQMJ010000553.1:0-1841 GCA_044463445.1 Segetibacter koreensis | reverse complement strand
ATAAAATAAATTTAGCAAGGTAATGCGCGATTTCACGGCTGGAATCAAACATTGTTCCTATCTGAAAAGAAAGCAAAAAGAATAAGAGAAAAAATACGCCCGTGTATTTAACGGAAAAATCCATTATCTTTTTGTTGATCACAGCGCTGATACTATTGAATGAATATACCAGAGGAATTAAAATTCCTACGATACCGCCGGTAATAATATCAGTAGCAAAATGGTAACCCAAATAGATTCTTGGAAACAATATAAAACAGGAAGTGTAAATAAAAGTAATCAGTCCTGCTTTTTTGGAGATCAGGAATATTCCCGTCGCTAAAGCAAAAAACATTACTGCATGGTCGCTCGGCATAGAACTATTAAAATCAAGGCCTTCAGCAATATGAGGATTGGGGAAAAAAGAAACAAGGTCTAAATTTAAAACAGGCCTTTGCCTGAAAGAGAGCAACCGGGCAAGTAGCCGGCCAATAAAAATTGCCAATAAACAAGATACTAATGCATTAATGATCTTGCTTCTTTTTTCCAAAATATTTTCGCCGGGCCGGAACCAAAAAACCCAAAGAAGAGATACAACGATTCCTCCTTTAATAAGGTCGTTGTTACAAATAAAATTCATGAATTCATTTAATCGCGGCGAGGTGGCTGAAATGGAGTGTAATTCCCTGATTATGTAAAAGTCAAAATTATTCAATTCAATTGCTTTGATAAATAGCTGTAAAAAAGAGAGATTGAGTAGTTTATGGCTTCGAAAGAATGGCTGGATAACTTAGTTAAGATGCAAGATAAAAAACAAAGTCAAAATAAAAAAATCATGCAGTATTTCTAATAACAATTATTCTTATGATCTCCATTGTAGCGGGAGAAATACAAGTAAAATTGCCGCAAGCCCAAAAGCATCCACTATCCTGAGGTTTATTTTTGTTTTTTAAAAATTGAAAATAAAAGAATAGATTTGATCCATCAATTTCTAATCAAAATAAAATCAAAACTACTCTTACATAACTCCACACTATTTAATTTAAAACTAAAATACTTTACTATGAGATCAATCAGTATTGCTTTTTTTTTCATTTTTTTAGGGCTGAATTCAATGGCACAAACCACCCCAAAATTAGTAACGTCCGTTGAAGGGATTAATGAATATGAATTGCCCAACGGACTTAAAATATTGCTGATTCCGGACGGAGCCCAAACCAACGTAGTGGTAAATATCGTTTACAAAGTAGGTTCACGGCATGAGGGCTATGGCGAAAAAGGAATGGCTCACTTACTGGAACACATGATGTTTAAGCCTAGCAAAAAATTTTCTGATATTAAAAAAGCAATTGCCGACAAAGGCGCTATCGCCAATGGAACCACCTGGTATGACAGAACTAATTATTATGAAATATTGCCGGGAACTGATGAAAACCTGCAGTGGTCGCTGGATATGGAATCCGACAGAATGGTGAATTCAAAAATTCTTGAAGCAGATTTACAAAAAGAATTTAGTGTGGTGCGCAATGAGTTTGAAATGGGCGAAAACGATCCTTCCGGAGTATTAAATGAAAGAATTCTTTCTGCCATGTATCTTTGGCATAACTATGGTAAATCCACCATTGGGAGCAAGGAGGATATTGAAAGAGTGGAAGCAGATAATCTAAGGGCATTTTATAAAAAATATTATCAGCCGGATAATGCGGTCCTTATTATCGCCGGAAAGTTTGATCCTAAAAAAGCTTTGTCCTACGTTCAAAAATATTTTGGTACGATTCCAAAGCCAACAAGAATTTTGCAGCCAACCTATACTGTAGAACCTGTGCAGGATGGTGAAAGATCAGTAGTGCTCCGCCGCAGTG
>JBIQMJ010000552.1:0-1868 GCA_044463445.1 Segetibacter koreensis | reverse complement strand
CATGTGAGAAATACGATGCGCCCAATAGCTGCAAAAATCAAAAATAATATAGCAGGGAATAAATGTCCACCAGTTTAAAGGCATACGCCATGGGATCAAATTATAGAACAGAATAAGGACGTAGAAAAAAGAAATTTTTAAGAAAAAATTAATGATCACATTGCCCACACCAACAATAATAGACCCGATAGTGTCTTTCTTTTCATACAAATGCCTGTGCTCTCTCATTGATAAATACCATTCCAGCAGCACGAAAAAAAACATTACGGGTGCAGCCCAGATGATGATGTTAGGAGTATCCTGCTGCAATTGATGTACTGAATGAAAGGGGATTTTAGGCGCTCCAAAAAAAAAATGTAAATAAAAAGCTTGTAGCATAGGAAATCAGATTTTTTAATTTTTAGTATGACCTTCTATTATCATGCCAAAGCATTCTTCATCCAAACATTCAATGATTGCGATAATGAAACTGGGGTTTATCTGCTATCTGATCAATAACTGAATAAACTAAAGGTCAGGCTATAGTAGAGAGAAATGTAAGAAAATTACAGTAAAGCAACAAATGTGTAATATTTTACTCTTTCTAAATATCCAAAACCGTTTCATAAATTTTGAAAAAGGAAGCTCATTCAAGAGATATGATAGCCTGGTATTCCTTCTATTCTACCTTAATTAAAGGCTGAAGTACGGGGCTGATGTTACGATGAATATTTTCGTGTAAGCATAACAGTTATGATTGGCAAACTGGCCGGATAATAAATTGGCTGATCATTCACTCCTTAAACTCTCCACCGGGTTTGCCACGGCAGCTTTTATGGCCTGGAAACTGACTGTAATCAACGCAATCAAAATCGCTGTGATGCCTGCTATCACAAATATCCACCAACTAATATGGACCCTGTAGGCAAAATTTTGCAGCCATTTATTCATCACCCACCATGCAACCGGGAAAGCAATCAGCGAAGCTATCAATACTAATTTTAAAAAATCTTTTGAAAGCATTGAAGTAACATTAGAAACCGAAGCGCCTAACACTTTTCTGATGCCAATCTCTTTGGTGCGTTGCTCTGCAGCATAAGTGATCAACCCAAAAAGGCCAAGGCATGCTATCAGTATGGCAAGAACAGAGAAGGTGATGGAAAGCCCGCCCATTTTTTGCTCAGCTACGTAAGTCTTATTAAAATCTGCATCCATAAATGAATATTTGAAGGGCTGTCCGGGCGCTACATTTTTATAAATCAGTTGAATAGAGGAAATAAGATCATTAATGTGTGAAGTGTTGATTCGAAAAGCAATACTTCCATTTTGAGGAGATAAAAGCAGTACCAATGGAGTAACCACATCATGCAAAGAATTAAAATTGAAATCTTTTACTACGCCAATTACATGATATTTTGTAAAATTTTTTGAAGTTATTTGATCCATATAATACAGCGGTCTGTTTATGGCATCCCTGAAACCAATCAGCTTTGCAAAGGATTCATTGATGATGATACCTGAAGAATCTGTCGGAGAATCTTTTGAAAAATTTCGTCCCTGCACCATCTTCATTCCAAGAGTAGGAATATAATTTTCATCTATCCTCCATATTTGGGTGCTAATGGCATTCTTTGTATCAGTGGTTGGAGTTGGGAAAAGCGGGCTATCGCTACGCCATCCTGCCGTTGGCAAATAGCCGGTCATCGTTGCATTTTGCACACCACTGAGTTTAAGTACTTCGTCTTTAAAAACTTTTGCTTCATTGCCAAGCGCATCTGTATTCTTTATTATCAAAACATGGTCTCTGTCATACCCGATATTTTTATTGTGAATATAATTAAGCTGTGAATAAATAACCAACGTGCCAATAATGAGGAAAATAGAAATCG
>JBIQMJ010000551.1:0-1870 GCA_044463445.1 Segetibacter koreensis | reverse complement strand
CATTGTCTGGTAAGGATTATAGGAAATTATTGGGCATTTTTGGGGAAACTCCAGAATGACACATTAGTAAAAGGACAAATAAGATAGATTTATATTTTTTAAATTATTATCAGCCGGTTTTAAATTAAAAGATATCCATTTTTGATAATAGTTTTTTTGTACATTCATTTTCCAAATAATTTAAATGAACCAGATTGCAGTTGAGAATTTATTGCTGATTGATATTGAAACAGTTTCTGAAAAGGAAAGTTTTCATCTTTTAGATGATGAATGGAAAGAATTATGGATTGAAAAAACCAGCAGAAATCTTCCTGCTGACACTTCCCCTGAAGAGTTTTATCCGCTCAGGGCCGCTATCCTTGCAGAATTTGCCAAAGTAGCCTGTATCAGTTTTGGATATTTTAAAAAGATAAATAACGAATGGCAATTGCGTATTAAATCTTTATGTTCCGAGAATGAATTGCAACTTTTAAATGATTTTGTGACAACATTGAAGAAATTATATGTGAATAATCAAAAGTGGATTTTTTGTGGTCATAATATCAAAGAATTTGATGTCCCGTTTTTGTGCAGAAGAATGCTTATTAATAATATTCCGATCCCTGCGGTTTTTGATTTTCAAAGTATGAAACCTTGGGAAACTCCGGTATTGGATACGCTTCATCTTTGGCGGTTTGGTGATTATAAGCATTACACGTCGCTGAAATTATTGGCGGCGGTTCTTGGCATTCCCTCGCCAAAAGACGATATTGATGGAAGCCAGGTGGGCAATGTTTATTGGAAAGAAAAGGATTTAAACAGGATTTCCATTTATTGTGAAAAAGATGTTGCCACCACTGCAAATATCATTTTAAGATTTAAAGGAATACCGTTGTTAAATGAAAGCCAGGTTGTATTTGTAGATCGTTAAAAAACAGGGATTCGCCTTATTTGTTGTTTTACTATCAGAAGTATATCGGAAATAAAAAAAGCCATCATTTTTGATAGCTTTCGGATTGGATTCAAAAAATATTTTTAAGATAATTTTTCTACCTGCATGTAACTTAGTTCTACCGGGGTGGCACGGCCAAATATTTTTACCTGTACCTTCAATTTTTTCTTTTCGTCTGTTACTTCTTCTATTACACCATTAAAATCATTAAACGGGCCATCGATAATTTTGATGGTTTCGCCTACGATAAATGGCTCGCTCATTGTCATTCCGCCTGCATCTGCCATCTCATCCACTTTACCCAACATTTTATTTACTTCAGATTTTCTGAGGCTGATAATTTCTCCTTTAGAACCTTTGCCGTCAGTTAAAAAATGCATCACATTGGTAGTGTTGCTAAGATGTTGAACCATTTCACCGGTTAGTTTTCCGTCAATAACTTCTATCATTACATAGCCCGGATAAAAGTTACGCTCGCGCATCACTTTTTTGCCATTCACCACTTTGTAAACCTTCTCAACAGGAAGAAAAATCTGGAGAATATCTTTATCCCAACCTTCGCGGACAATATCTTTATCCAGGTATTCTTTAACCTTTCTTTCCTTGCCACTTACTACTCTAAGCACATACCATTTGGTGTTCTTTTCAGGAACTGCAGGCTTAATGTCATTGGAAGTGACTTCCTGTAATTTATCTTGATTTTCTTCTGACATGATTACTTAAATAAGGAATAAATAAATTTTAAAACACCATTGGACACGAAATCCATCAACGCCACAATAGCGGTAATGAGAATAGTAGCCACCAGTACGATCATGGTTGATTGCTGCAACTCTTCCCAGGTGGGCCAGGTTACTTTATGCATTAGTTCCTTGTAGGAATCGCGAATGTATAATGCAACTTTATTCATAAATATTAATTTGAAAATTTGAAAATTTG
>JBIQMJ010000550.1:0-1872 GCA_044463445.1 Segetibacter koreensis | reverse complement strand
TGGTAAAAATGTTAGCTCTTCTAAGATTTAATTGTCTTTGGAGAAGTTTTTTTATAAAAGCCTGATGAAAATGATATTTATTATCCTCAAGTAATTTCTTTACAGAACTTTCGAGGCCAGCAGCAAGTGGTAAAACATCTAAATCACATAATTCAAATAATGCTTTTTTAATTACTTTTATGAGATCATCGATATGTTTTAAAGATAAAAGTGCAGGACTTTTTGACTTTATGAAACTTAACGCCGTTAAGTAATCTAATAAATCCTCAACCGGGTAATTAATGCTTTTATCTTCTTCTATTGTTATATTTTTTTTAAGTAATTGAAGTATGTTTTTAAATTCTTCGAATAATTCATTTTCTCTAACTGTTTCTGACAAATAACTTTTAATTGATTTCACTACTTGTTCCGGAATGCCAGCTATTGAAATGCTACCAAGATTCATAGAGGAACCTGCGCCAAATAGAAAGCTTACATTATCTAACTCAAGGTAATTTTTTAGCAACGCTTTAATTTTAGCATCCGGCTCTTGTTGCCAGTCATTGAGTTTATTATTATCCCCAATAAAAAGCTTGTCTTCGTTTTTTTCAGTAGTAGAAGTTTCCATAAATTTAAAATTTTACTCTCACCTCCCCACTCATCAACTTCGGCAATAAACTATCACGAAGATTAATCAGAGCTTTTATTTGTTGAGAATTTTCTTTTATTTTTTTAAAAAAAGGATTCATTGTTTTATCCATCTCTTTCAATTTATTTTTTGACGGTACCAAAACCATTGCACTCGATAAATGATGTCTTTGAATATGTCCCATTGTTGTTGCTTTATTTTCTGCTATTGCCTGAAACTCGGGCAAGTATTGTTTAACCCATAGATAGTAAAACCACTGCGGAAATTCATTAGATGATACTTTAAATAAATGCTGATTCAAAACTCCGTTTCCTCCAGACCATAAAACAACATCCAAACTTCCCGACCATGAGAAAAGCATGTCCCCATCTTCAACTAAATATTTTGCTGGGATATCATTGGTGGCGATGTCAGAGTTGTCCGTGACGCCAACGCGTAATTCTCTAATTTTAATTACAGGCAAGCCTTCTTCATATGATTTTGCTGGATATTTTTGGCAAGCCAAACCATTTAAGAATTCGGCTACTTTATCCAAGGGCTTTTCTTCAAAGTTATTCTCTTCTTCCACAAACCATTGCCTGAAAAGCGTTTCAGCTAATTGCTCTAAAGTTTTATTTTGGCAATGCAGTAAATCTATTTTATCATCTAAACTACTTAAAAGTTCAGTAACTATATTTTGGTATTTAAGAGTTGGCAATCGTAACGGCAACAGTTTTAAAATTTCCTGATTCAGGGAAGGCATTGTTGCACCAACTGAAAATTGCATCATCCATTCTTTCAAATATTTGCTGCCTAATTGGTAAGAAATAAATTTTGCATTGATTGATTCATCAAACCTCAATCGAATGCAATCACTACCTTGCAACCAACCTTCTTCACTTTTTTTAACTATTGCTCTTCTGTCGGTTGCCCCCTTTCTTCCAAAAATTATATCGTTTTCCTTTACTTTGTATCGTGTTAATCTTTCTGCAACTTGCTCATTAACGAAAACAAATTTGTGATACACTAATTTATTATCGCCAATGTCCTGCACTGCAATTACTGGTACTCCGTCAATAGAATATTCAGAAGCATTTAGCATTGTTCCAAATGGTCCCGTTTGAAGATTTGCTTTTTTCTGTTTAATAAATTCGTCAAGTTTATACTCCTTCCACACGAGCATTTGCGTTTAAAATGATTTTGGAAAGATTTTTTGCAATACGTTTGTTCAACGTATCTTCTTCACGCATTTGCTTTTCCAGTTC
>JBIQMJ010000549.1:0-1875 GCA_044463445.1 Segetibacter koreensis | reverse complement strand
TTGACTTAAAAAAAGCAAATGAACTTAATCAAAAGATTAACGATTTGGATGAATTTATACAAATTGTTGACCCTGAAAAAAATATTATTCGTGGGTCTGGACAAAAGGATATTGAAATGTCCTTACAAATAAAAAGAGAGAAGTCGGTTTCTATTCTTGGTAAAAGATGGGTCGGTTGGATTACAAGAGATATGCAAGTGGAAATACCAAACGAATTAGTTTCTGAAATTCAAAACCTTGCCATTGCTCGAAAAGCTGTTCTTGAAAAAGAACTGAAAGATTGTCTCGCTGAAATTAATGATAAAGTTGCGGTTGGTGGTTTCTGATAACGTCCGGCGGCTTTGCGTCAGGCCGCCAACAAAGGCTTTGAATTAAAAAATAGCCATCGGCGGCTTGCGCAAAACCGATTGTAATATGCAGTGCCGTTGTGCTGCGGAGCATGTCTTAAAAGTATTATAAACCTTAAAAATAAAAAAAATGACACTAACAGATTACAAAACATATCCTATTAACAAAGGGGATAATGTAAAAACATTTGATGACGCTAAAGGTGGCCGATTAAAAACGCCTATTTGGGGGAAGGTGACTGGGGTTTCAGAAGAGGGGTTTGATGTCCTTTGGGATGACTTTGAAAAAGTAGGGTGGGAATCAGAGTACGAATGGCAAAAAGTTGAAATTATTGGTGAAGAAATTATTGATATTTAAAAACAAAACGATAATAAATAAAAATTTAATTATGACAAACAATTCTGAATCAGAACAAAAACCTACATACGGTTTCGTAGACCAGTTGATTGACGAAAAAACTCAAGTTGACGAAAGAAAAATAAAATTATTAGAATTTATTGACAGTCCAGAGTTTGAAAAAATTTCAAAAAGAAAGCAAAAACTTTTACCAATTAAATTGTACTCGATGGATATTTATTCAGATTTGCTAAGAAGTATTATTTATAATTGGACGGAAGATGAAAGTATGCAGGTCAGCCCAATCGAAGAACTGTAGTGTGGCGCTGGCAGGCATTGCATATAACGGCCACGCATTTACGCAGGCCGGAATTAGCGATTGTTCAGCCGGAAAGTTAAGCTGAATAGAAATAAAAAAGATGATTATTTTGTTCGTTTGCTGATAACGTTAGGTCAGCCCGGACAAATGATGATAAACGAACAAAAGATTAATATTAGCACTTCTGCTAGGCTTGCATAAATGCGAATGTTGGGCGCTGCAATTGAAGATTTAAAAAAATATTCTGTCACTAATAAAAACTTTAAAAAAATGATAACAGGTAAAGAGCCGGTTTATCCGCAAATTGATACAGATATAGAGTTTGCAGATGTCAATAATGAAAAACAGTATAGCAGAACTTATAACCATACTGAAGGTCTAAGCCTCCGTCAGTATTACGCTGGGTTGGCATTGCAAGGATTAATGACTACGTTGTTACCAGCATCAGGGAATGGCCTTTGTCCAAATCTTGACAACGTTAAATATATGTCTGATTTAGCTGTCACCGCAGCCGATGAATTAATAAAAGCGTTGAACAAGTAGCGCCCAACGAAAAAGCATTGGCGATGCTTGGGAAATAGATGAACGTTTCGCCGAAACAAAAACTAAATTAAAAATCTAAAATTTTATATTATGATACAAACATTGATTAAAATACTTCAGCCGGAACAGGTGACCAACAACGAATCAACTGTTGATAATTCGCAGGTCAGCCCAAGTAACGCCAATGCTAATGTTAGCAGCCGTTTATTGTCTGTGGGGGATAAACTTTACAAAAAGCATTATGGTTCTATTTCCCAAGTTGTAGTTATTGAGAGAGTAACAAAAACACAGGCTATTGGCAAAAATGATATGCGTTTCAGTATTGAGCT
>JBIQMJ010000548.1:0-1879 GCA_044463445.1 Segetibacter koreensis | reverse complement strand
GACACAAAGAGCCATTGAGGTAGAAACGCAGGCATTGCAACTTTGTATCTTTTCCCGTGCATATACATTTCCTAAATCTTCATAATCAATTTCCCAATCCTGTGGTAGCATTTCAGCCATCTTCAACATGAGTGTTCTTGATTTGCTGTCAATGCCGGGACAGTTGTATTGCCTTCTTTCAGAGCCTGAAATAATTAAAATCCGGAACGGTCTTTTTTCCGGTGGAAGCTTTGCGTTATTGTCGTCGGGCCTCATATCTTTTTTAATTTATAAATTAAAAATCAAAAGCAGCTTCTTCTTCTGTTATACACTTTTCGTTTTCGCTTTTATCTTTTTAATCGTTGAAAATATTCCATACGCAATCATCAATCCAATAAAAAAATAAACCCAGACAGGAATATTTTTACCAACTATAATGAGATATAAATAAGCCGATATAAAAAAGAAACCAGTTAATAACAGGGGCAGCACAAAAGATTTTTTTTGTCTTATATTTTTGATTGTCCAGCCAAGGCAAAGAAAAAAGAATGGAATCGCTCCCACATAAATGCCTCCAAAGATGTAAGGGTTTACATTATATTTTTCGCCGAGGCTTAGAAACCAATTCTTAAGTATCTCCCACCATGCCATCAACTGAAAATTTTAAATGCCGTGTGTAATAATTTTTTAATCGTGTTGGTCAAACTTTCTTCTTTGTGTTTGGTAATAATTTGCTGGTTGATTCTTGAGGCAACCGGGTAGGGATAAATTTTATTAAAAAATAGCATTCAGGGGTAGCTTATTGGTATTGGTTAAAATTAATTCCTGGATGATTTCACCTGCGAAAGGCGCCACCATAGTGCCACCCAGTATTTTTTCCTTTTTAAAAAACCACCTTTGCTTATAAATAAAATCATTTTGGCATACTGATAATTGTCAACTACCGCGCGGTCATCTTCGCTAAAACCCTGTTCCAATTTTTTGTAAGAAATATTCCTTTCTTTCAATTGTCTTTCATTCAGTCCAAAGGTGGCAAGCTCCGGGTCAGTAAAAGTTGCCCACGACATGTTGTCGTTGCTGAGCTTCTTTTTAAATGGTGAAAAAAAGTTGTTTAATAAAATGCGCGCGTGAAATTCTGCGGCATGTGAAAACTGAAGATCACCGGCCACATCACCACAAACAAAAATATTTTTATTGGTGGTGCGCAGGTATTTATCTTTTACAATTTTATTATCTTTTACGGCGATGCCGGCATTATCTAATTGCAAAGATTTTAAATCACTTTCTCTGCCAATGCCTGCAAACACCGCATCAAACGATATCTTTTGGATTGTTTCGTCTGTTGATTTTATGATCGCTTCGTTAGCAGAAATAAAACGGTCCACATCTGCATTGAACATAAAACGGATTCCTTCTTCCTGCAATTGATTCATAAGAATTTCCGTTACGGATGCATCATCATGTTCCAATATTTTATTACCATGTTGTACTACCGTTACTTTACTGCCCAGCCGGTTCATTGCCTGCGCTATTTCAATACCGATTGGGCCGCCGCCTATTACGAGCAATTTTCCAGGCAATTCAGCAATATGAAAAATATTTTCATTGTCATAATATTTTACATTTTCCACACCCGGCACTTTTAATTTACGTGGTGTGGAACCTGTGGCTATTACAATTTTTTTGCCTGTATATTTTTTACTATTTACCTCAATTTCATTTTTGCCAATAAATGTTGCTCTGCCAAGAGCCACATCAATGCCCTGATCTTTTAGCCATTGCGCATTTTCGTGTGCACGGATAATTTCCTGTCTGCCATAAACATAATCAATCGCTTTTTTTATATCCACTTTCCCTGCAACTTCCAAACCAAAATTGACTGCTGTTTTAGCGCTGTGTG
>JBIQMJ010000547.1:0-1879 GCA_044463445.1 Segetibacter koreensis | reverse complement strand
GTTTTTCGATCCGCATATTCATATGGTTTCAAGAACTACGGATGATTACCAGGCAATGGCCGATGCAGGAATTGTAGCGGTTATTGAACCGGCTTTTTGGCTCGGGCAGCCACGTACCGGCGTTGACAGTTTCCGTGATTATTACAGCAGCCTTGTAGGATGGGAAAGATTCCGCGCTTCTCAATTTGGGATTAAACATTATTGTACCATTGGATTAAACTCGCGGGAAGCCAATAATGAAAAGCTGGCAGAACAGGTAATGGAAATTCTTCCTTTGTTTATTTATAAAGAAGGAGTAGTTGGAATTGGCGAAATTGGTTTTGACGATCAAACTCCTGCAGAAGAAAAATATTACCGGTTGCAATTGGAACTCGCCAAAGAAGCAGGGCTGCCAGTGCAAATTCATACGCCCCACCGCGATAAAAAGAAAGGAACCCAACGTAGTATGGATATCGCAATAGAACATGGATTGAATCCACACATGATTATCGTGGATCATAATAATGAAGAAACCATGAAAGAAGTGCTCGACCGTGGATTTTGGGCAGCTTTTACCATTTACCCATTCACCAAAATGGGTAATGAGCGCATGGTGGAGATTGTGAAGCAGTTCGGAACGGAACGCATTATGATCAATTCAGCAGCCGATTGGGGAATCAGTGATCCACTGGCGGTTCCCAAGACAGCAGCTTTAATGAAACTACGCGGCATTACAGAAAAAGATATTGAATCGGTTTGTTACCGTAATGCAATCGCTGCCTTCGGACAAAGTGGTCAAATACAGGAATCAGATTTCGATGCGGTTCAGGCTATTGATCAATCTCTAAAATTCCAGGGAAATACTGTACTTCGTGGCGGGCAGACGCCAAGGGTTAATAAATCTTCCCTCATCATCAGTTAATTGCTGCAACTTGAAAAAGACAACCGGTTTTTTGCAGCTTATGCGTCCTGCCAATATCGTTACTTCTGTTGCTGATGTGCTCGCCGGCATTGCTATATCCGGGTTTGTATCAGCGTTTATTTTTTCTCCTGATGATATTTTAAAAATAATCCTTTTATGTCTTTCCACTGCCGGATTGTATGGAGGTGGCGTCGTTTTTAATGACGTTTTTGATGCTGCCCTTGATAAGATAGAAAGGCCCGAAAGAGCCATTCCCAAAGGGATCGTATCGATTAAAGAAGCTACTTTACTTGGAATCATTTTGTTGTTAACAGGAATAATAACCGCCGCGGTAGTAAGTGGAATGTCTGGATTACTTGCGCTGTCAATCGCTTGTGCTGCCCTTGTTTATAACAAGTGGGCGAAACATCATATTTTTTTAGGGCCTTTAAATATGGGATTGTGCCGGGGACTGAATCTCCTGCTTGGAATCAGCATCGTGTCAACAGCCGTTCCTCAATGGTGGTTGGTATCCATCATTCCTATAATTTATATTGCTGCTATCACGATGATCAGCAGGGGAGAAGTGCATGGGGGAAGTAATAAAACTTTATATTTTGCAGCATTGCTCTACCTGGTGGTGATTGTAAGTATTCTTATATTGTCAGGCAGCAAAGGAATGTTGTGGTGGACTCTTATTTTTTTATTGCCATTTGCCTGGATGATTTTTTCTGCTTTAATAAAAGCCATCCGCATAACCATTCCAAAGAATATTGGGAAAGCCGTAAAAGCGGGTGTCATTTCCCTGATTTTGATGAACGCCGCCTGGGCTGCGGCTTTTGGAGCCATTGGCCTTGCCTTCATCATTCTTCTTTTGTTGCCGGTATCTTTATGGCTGGCAAAACTATTTTCGGTTACCTGAGAAAGTTTTAATAAATTATTTCAGTAAATTTTATATACTTTTCAGTATTTTATTTTATGGATTACCTGGAGCAGTCA
>JBIQMJ010000546.1:0-1891 GCA_044463445.1 Segetibacter koreensis | reverse complement strand
CTGATCACTTCAGTTGAATACTCCTTCACCTGTTGCCATGAATCATATTCCGGCTCGTTGAATATCTCATAAAGGATGTTAGGATATTTTCCGTATTTCCTGGCCATCTCTGTAAAAAATGCTTTGGCTTCTTCTGTTTTGATGTGATGCGAATGCCAGTCGATAATTACATAAATCCCCTGTTTGATGGCCGCGTCCACCACCGCTTCTATTTTTTCTTTTGACCAATCCGGCTTATCAAGATAGCCATCTTTTGGCTCAACGCCCATGGCTGCTCTCACTACAGAACAGTTCCAGTCTTTGGCCAGCCACTTTACAGCGCCCGCATTATAAAACCGGGGCCAGAGATTGTGCCAGCCAAAGCTCATCCCGCGTAATACCACATCCTTGTTGTGCGCGTCTTTTAGTTGCGTTCCTTCCACGTGCAATTGCCCGTGAACCCTTACAGGCTGGGCATTTGCAGAAGCCGCAATTGCGAAAATGAAAGCAAGAATAGTTAATCTCATTGTATTATTTTTTGAAACAGTTAATTAGGAATTTTTTTGGCAAACATAAAATTAAAATCACTCTTATTTATTTGTTCACTATATTTTAAAACAATTTCAATTGAATATCCTTTTTCAATGTCGCAGGTTTTTTTGAATCGCCTAAAACAGTCTTCCCACCATATTTCCAGGATTCATTTCTTTCTTTTTGTACCAAAGAATCAAAATTATTATTGGGAATAAAAACGGAAGGTCTGCAGCACCCGATGTTTTCATTGGATAAAATTACGATTTTGGAAAATGGTAATTTGTTAATGAGCCGTGCCGATAAGTTAAAAAGTACCACTAAGACTCAAAGACACAAAGGGATCACGAAGAGTAACTTAACTGTTCCCAGTCTTTGTGAAACTTGGTGTCTTTGAGTCTTTTTGGCAAATAAATTACAGCATTTCCAGCAATTTCCACATTTTATGCCTCACCGCATTGCCGCTGCCGTCGTAATTGTTGATCACAAAAGAAAACGTGTAATCATCTCCGTTTTTCCCTTTGATGTATCCGGTATAAGAGATGACGCCGGTGATCGATCCGCTCTTCATTTTCAATCCGCTGATCGTGGGCAGCGCTTCATAAAATGAATCGAACCATGGTTGTTTTTTCGCATATTCCATCACGGTTACGAGCGCTTTGGTGGTAACGCGGTTAGAAGGAGAGAGGCCGCTGCCATCGATAATGTTGATTGCATAAGGCTCAATGCCTTTGTCTTTCCAAAAGTTATGGATCACATGTACGCCACTGTCTGTCACGCCATAATTAGTAAATTGATAGGCCAGTGTTTTTATCAGCGCCTCGCCATATAAATTGATGCTTCGCCTCAGAAAATGAAAGATAATACTGTCAAGCACGGGCGATTGATAGGTATAAAAGATGGTCGCTTTTTGCAAATCACTTTCCTGCGGATAATTCGCAGCAATTTTTTCTATTGGTTGTTTCTTTAATGCGGCTTCTAATGTCAAAGCCAGTTGCGGCGCTGGTTTGGGCATAGCGCCCGAAATGCTGAAATGATCTTCATTGACAGGAGTAGTGCCTCTTACATATCCATATTCATTGTCCATTGGTAGATAGATGTAATTGTTATCACCGCTTCCTTTTGGCCCTGAAGTTACTTTGGATTTAAGATGCAATCCATATACGAACGCAGGCTTTGTTCCCGCGATAGTCACCGGATCGCCAACCGCATTTCCTGATTTCAAATAAAGGTCATATTGATTTTCGCGCCAGTTCAGAGGCCTTGCTCCGGCGCCGTAATAGTTGCCTATATCCTGCCAGATCCAGCCGTCAGGCGTACTTTCGCTGTCCCAAATACTTTCATCTACCAATACGTGACCCTTTATTTCGTGTATACCTTC
>JBIQMJ010000545.1:0-1909 GCA_044463445.1 Segetibacter koreensis | reverse complement strand
AACATATCTTCCAGGCGTTAAAACGTAATTCAGTTTTTTTACCTCTTCGATAGTTGAAGATTTCGCAAAGCCGGGCACATCTTCATAGTTGCCATCTTTGTTTCGCCAATTATGATAAACAGCAGCGATTTCTTCGATATCGCCTGTTTTGTTTTCAATGCCTTTTTCTTTGTAATAATCTTCATCCGTGAGTACGCGGTTTTTTCGGCTTATTAATTCGCCTTTATTTCTTGCATCAATAAATAACATCTCACCTTTTCTTTCCCTGAAACCGCCATTGGTTTTATTCCTTGATAAAAACCAAAGGCATGCAGGAATTTGGGTATTGAGGAAAAGTTTGGTTGGCAGGTTTACAATGCAATCCACGAGGTCATTTTCAATTAATGCTTTTCTTATTTCGCCTTCAGTATTTGTTTGAGAAGTAAGCGAGCCTTTACTCAAAACAAACCCGGCTTTACCGGTTGGTGCCAGGTGATAAAGGAAATGTTGTATCCATGCATAGTTAGCATTTCCGGCAGGTGGCACTAATTTTTCTCCCAACACTTTCCACCTTGCATCATCCCGCAACAATTCACCGCTCCAGTCGCTGTCATTAAAAGGTGGGTTTGCAATAATATAATCTGCCTTTAGATCCTTATGCAAATCATTTAAAAAGCTTCCTTCATTGTTCCATTTTACGTTACTACTGTCTATACCGCGTATCGCAAGGTTCATTTTAGCCAGTCTCCACGTAGTTTGGTTACTTTCCTGTCCGTATATAGAAATGTAATCTTCAGGATTTAATGACAATTTTTTTCCAGAGCCGCTCTTTTTATAATGATCCTGATGATGTTTAATAAACTTTTCACTCTGCACAAACATGCCGCCACTGCCACAACAAGGATCAAAAACTCTCCCCTCAAAAGGCTCTAACATAGAGACCAAAAGTTTTACTACACTTTGCGGTGTATAGAATTGTCCTCCTTTTTTCCCTTCAGCAAGGGCAAATTCTCCCAGAAAATATTCAAACACTTTTCCCAACAAATCTTTGCTCTGTGCTTCCTTTGTCCCTAATGTAGCAGTACTTACCAAATCTACCAGGCCACCCAGGTTTTGCTTGTCTAATTTTTCTTGTGCATACACTTTTGGTAAGACACCGCGTAATGAAACATTATCCTTTTCTATTGCCTCCATCGCTTCATCTATATCTTTTCCGATAGTAGGAAGCTTTGCCCTTCCCTGCAACCATTTCCACCTTGCAGACGGCGGCACATAAAAAACTTTTTCAGCAGTATATTCATTTTTATCTTCCGGGTCTGCCCCTTCGCTTTTTTGTTGTACCAGCTTTTGATACAATTCTTCAAAAGCATCAGAAATATATTTAAGGAATATCAACCCGAGCACCACATGTTTATATTCGGCAGCATCCATATTCTTCCGAAGTTTATCGGCAGCTTTCCATAACTTTTTTTCTAATGGTTCTTCTTTTTCTTCTTTTGGTTTCTTAGCCATAATTAAATCATCTGGAACTTCCGGTTCTCTATTAAAAGAATCAGAAGTATATAATTATTTAAATTTAGTTCTTAATGAGTAACAGTTAGTTTTCAGGATAAGGTTTTCAAATATACAGATATTGAAATAAAGTTTTTTCAGAAATGCAAAACAGAAAATGAGCTTATTTGTCTGTTTACTATTACTATTATAATAAGAATTTCACCTTAACTATTAAACACTATAGCTTTCAGTAAAACAAAAAGCGAATCCCTTCTTTCAAAAAACCAATAATTATTTTTTATAGTGAATTCCTTCTTTCAAAAAACGAATATTTATTTTTTAAAGTGAATCTTTAATCAAAAAAAGTGAATCCCTTCTTTCAAAAAACGAATATTTATTTTTTATGGCGAATTCTGTCTTAAAAAATGAAATTTTT
>JBIQMJ010000544.1:0-1935 GCA_044463445.1 Segetibacter koreensis | reverse complement strand
ATGCTTTTTCTATAGTAAGGCATAAAAAAACCGCTTTTAAAGCGGCTTTGTACCCGGGATGGGAGTTGAACGTTTGAATTTAAATGATTAACAAAAACGTCACATTGGGTTAATTTCTTTCATAATTGCCGTATTATGTTTAAGTTATTGACCATATTCTATTTTCAGGCAATACACCATTTAGTTAAAAAAACTGTCAACCAGTTAGTAAACTGAATTTTTTATTGTAGGAATTGTTATTACTTTTACTGCACAATAATTTTTTACAGTCATGGGCGAAGTAAATTTCTATCTCAAGAAACCAAAGGATAAGGCGAGTAAATCCCTGATCGTTTTATATAAACGATATAAAGGAAAATCCCTGGTAGTTTCCACTGGCCAATTCATAGATTCCAAGAAATGGAACAAAAACAAGCAGCGGGTTAAGAGCAACTCAGTAACTCTTAGCGATGGATCTGAGTTTTTAAACGCTTTTTTAGATAAGCTTGAAATGAAATGTAATAAAGCTTTTAGTGAGGCATTGGAAAATGGAGTGCCGGCTCCGGAAACGTTAAGAGCCACCCTTCAGGAATTTATAAATCATGTTGACGATAAAAAAGAAAACAGTGATAGCTTTTTTAAATTGATTGAACGTTTTATTGATGGAGAAATAAAAGCCAAAGGTGTTGACAAAAGCAAGAACACTTTACAGAATTACAATACAGTAAAAGGGCACCTGAAAGCATACCAGGCAAAAACAAAAACAAAGCTCACTTTTGACAGTATCAACCTTGATTTTTTTTATAGCTATGTTTCTTTTTTAAAAAAATACACTCCTAAAAATAGCAGCAAGAGAGGATTAGCCCAAAATACTATTGCAAAGGATATTACTACACTAAAAGTTTTCTTGGGGGAAGCCGTTGATATGGGGTTGACAAATAACATGCAGTTCAGGCACAAAAAATTCACGGTTCAGGAAGAGGAAACCGATGCAGTGTATTTAACTGAAAAAGAGATTAGCGATATACATAAACTTGACCTCTCTAATAATAAAAGATTGGAGCGCGCCAAAGATTTATTTGTATTTGGCTGCTATGTAGGTCTAAGATTTTCGGACTACTCCAGCATTAAGCCAGAAAACATTGTGAACATTGACGGCGAACAATTTATAAAAATTGTTACAACAAAAACAAAAGAGTTAGTAATTATTCCATGCAATCCAATTGTATTACAAATTTTTGAAAAATACAAAGACAATGATAATAATTTGCCACGTTCATACTCGGTGCAACGATTCAACGAGTACATAAAAGAGGTTTGTGAAAAGGCAGAATTAAATGAAACAGGCCGGTTATCTACCGACCTTACAAAAAAACTTTACGAGTGTGTTTCATCTCATACAGCCCGCCGCTCATTTTCGACAAATCTTTACCTGGATGGATATCCTACAATTGAAATAATGAAGACTACGGGGCACCGAACAGAAAAGGCGTTCCTAAAATATATCCGGGTAAGTAAATTAGATGCTGCCAAAAGATTGAGCGCTCACATGAAAAAAAGATGGAGTGAAAAAATGCTAAAAGTGGCTTAACCTGCGCCGGCCTCTTTATTTTTCAGATTTTTTGTTTAAAAACTTTTCCCTCCCAGCAAGAACCTTTGCAATCACCTCAGGACTTAATCCCCGTTTCCGGGAAGTTGGCTCGTTGAGACGAGCCAACTTTCTCCTCAGCCCTGCGGCCTTTTCCTTAAGCAAATCGCAATGAGCGATGATACTGTCTAATTCGTTTATTATTTCTTTTTCATCTATATTTTTCATCAGCTTCGTTTATTTTTTTGTTACTCTGTTGGCTTTTATTTCATAGCCATTCCGAATTAATAATTCTGCAATTGCTCCATACCTCAATTTGTCTGCTTTAAATCTTGCAAGATATACCCTGTACTTGGCGCCCTGGGAAT
>JBIQMJ010000543.1:0-1941 GCA_044463445.1 Segetibacter koreensis | reverse complement strand
GCGAATAAGTTGCATGATGCATTAAAGAACGGTAATCGTGTAGCTGTTAGCTTTACTAAGAATGGCAATGAACAGAGGTATTATATTGAAGCAAACCCACAATTCAAATCGGTAAACATCTATGATGAGCATGCCAGAAAGGTAACACTCAATACTGCATTGGGTAATAAAACTTTGGAAGCAGTTAAGCTAATACATAAGGTTAACAAACAGCAGCATCAAAATCAGGCTAAAAAGAACGGGATGAAAATAGGTTGATAAAAAAGCTTGGATCATGGATGGGTTATATTACATATCGGATTTTTTTGAAGCCATAGAAACTGATGCACGCATCAGTATTACTCATATAGGCATATATGCGGCTTTGCTACAATACCGCATACAAAATGACTTTACCAACCCCATTCAGGTTTTCAGCCACGAAATCATGAGCATCGCCAAATTATCATCTGCTATTACCTACCACAAATGTGTAAAACAATTAAGCGAATACGGGTACATAAGGTATGAACCGTCATTTAATCGCACCAAGGGAAGCAAGATTTATTTTATCGAAAGGAGCGATTATGAAGAGAAACTGATTTTAAAATATTAGCACAAGCCGCTAGTAAGCTTTTGCTATTAAAAAGGAGGTGTGAGATGGAAGGAAAAGTGATAGAGAAAGTATCTCTTAAAGACGATAAGAATATTGTAAAAAGTGAGGCTGAGTTCTCTTTACCTGAACTTAAATTACTAAATTTGATAGCAGAAATTATTGTCAATATTTCAATTAGAGAAAGCCATGAAGAAAGCAATAAGATATCTTCGTTTCAGCGACAGGAAGCAAAGTAACGGATCTATCGAAAGGCAGGAATTATATACAGGTCAATGGATCAGAAACAATGAGGTTGAATTGGTTGATACATTCATAGACCGGGGATATAGTGCTAAAACCTTTGACAGACCGGATTTTAAAAAGCTACAGGAGTTTATAGCTAAACATCATAAAAAGGTTGACTACCTTATTGTTGATCAATTGGATCGTTTCAGCCGTAACGCAAGTGAAGCTATGGGTTATGTCAAAAAATTGCAACAGACGTACAGCATCCAAATCGTAAGTGTTACGGAAGGTATAACATTCGATTATGATACTCCGGGAAGCTTCTTCAGGGCTGGTCTTCAACTACTGCTTGCCGAAGAGGATAATATTAACCGGAGTATAAAAGTTCGTGGAGGCATTTATACCGCTAAAGCGAAAGAAGGAAGATATATTTATAAGAATCCTCCATTTGGGTATTACAAAGCAGGTGAACGTAAGGAAAGAAGACTTGTTATTAATGAATCGGAAGCAAGCGTTGTTAACTTTATTTATGATGCATTCTTAAAAGGAACGCCTATTTATATTATTGCTGAACAAGCGAAAGAAAGAGGGTTCAAACGATCTGGTAATACAGCTATTCAACGCATTCTTAGTTATCCGTTATATGCCGGAATGCAATATGTAGAATCATTTAAAAATTACCCCGGAGGATTGTTCCCGGCTCAGCATGACCCTATTGTTGATCTGGCTACCTGGGAGCAGGTCCAACGTAAACTGAAAAAACCGGAAAAAGAGAAAGTAGTGGTGAGTGATGAAATGCCTTTGAGAGGTGTATTAAAATGTTATTGCGGAAAACCACTAACCGGTGCGCCATCGAGAGGTAAGATGGGAAAGTATTACTACTATTATAAGTGCAATAAGACTACCCATCTTAATCTTAGTGCGATAAAAGCACATGACCAACTTCGGCAGACCTTTGGCTTAATGAGTTTACCAGATAAATCCATTAGGGTTATTCGTAAAAATGCTGATCTCATTTTTGAGAATAAAATGGTTGAAGATAAAAAGTTGCTTGCAGATAAAAAGAAAGAATTGGAGGCGGAAGAGGCAAAGCTGTTCTCCATTGAAGAAAAATGGATTAC
>JBIQMJ010000542.1:0-1896 GCA_044463445.1 Segetibacter koreensis | reverse complement strand
TATTGGAACTTTTAGTTCTAATCCGGGCATGTATTTAGGTATGAGGCGTCCAAACGAAAGTTCTGTAGGAATAGATTTCCCATGGCGAATATGGTAGCGCCTTCCGAACACATTGATTTTAAACGTCTCCTTTTCCAAATTTTTTTATTCTTTAGTTTTTTCCCTTGAAATCAGTTCTCATTATTGCACCATACGATAATATATATCCACCAATGAATGGCGGCATGCAAAGATGTTTTCATATCATTCATCAACTGGCAAAATATTTTGACCTTACTGCAATTATTCACCAACATAAAGAAAATTTTTTCCAGGCTGCAAATGCATATCCTGAGATAAGTTCGATAAAAATTTACAGTACCAGGGATGAAAAGCGTACAAAGGATTTATTTTCTCTTTTACCTGTGAATTTAGAAGAAGCGATGCGTTATCGATGGATAAAAAAAGATTTTACAAAATCTGCGGATGGATCGTTTTTAAAATATTACCCGGTGCTAAAGAGGCTCTTGAAAAACAATCAATATGATACCATCATACTTGAAAACTTATTTACTACCAATGCTACAAACACGATTCGAAAATATGCAAAAACGGCAACAATCATTTACGATGCACATAATGTTGATAGCAATCTGGCCACTTACATAGAATCTAAACATCTTAACGGTATTAGGAAAGCAGAAAGTAATTTATATAAAAACGTAAATGCCCTGTTTGCCTGTAGTGAAAATGATAAATCAGATTTTTTAAGAATGAACAATTATAAATTACCCGTGGCTGTAATTCCTAACGGTGTTTGTGTTGGAAAGTTGTCAAATCAGGGGATGCTAAATATGACTCCAGATTTTATTTTATTTTGTGGAGCACTATGGACTGCTGCTAACAGGGAAGGGCTATTATGGTTTTATGATAATGTATGGCCCGCAGTCAGAAAATCTTACCCTAATTTAAAACTGCTGATTGTAGGAAGTGGTGAATTGACTGAAGGATCTGAAAGATTAACTGTTGATCCTTCTTTGGTATTTTCAGGTTCCGTCAAGGATGTAAAACCTTTTTATGATAAAGCAACTGTTGCAATTGTCCCGCTGTTAAGTGGAAGTGGTACAAGATTAAAAATACTAGAAGCAATGGGTTTCGGTTTGCCCGTAATATCAACTGCTAAAGGTGCGGAAGGAATTAAATTTACAAATGAAAAAGATATCATCATTGCAGACAATGCCAAAGAATTTTCTGAAAAATTGATTAGATTATTGGGTGAACAAGATCGACGGATTTTAATCAGTAAGGCTGGCAGAGAAATGGTAGAAAAAAAGTATGACTGGAATATAATAGGAAAAATAATGAGAAATTTTATCAATTCCTTTCCTTTCGCGACAAATAACTCTAATTACTAAAAGGGCTTCCGCGTTGGTGTCAGATTTTTTAATCAATAAGAACGGATTTTGGGAAACAACAGACTACTCAGGTCATATCTATGATAAATCTTTATCTAAGGCACTCATTGGATTTTTGAAAAAAAATAATGCATTGAATGTTGCTGATTTCGGATGTGGAACAGGTCAATATACAAAAGCCTTGGTTGAAAATGGTTTTGAGTGCAGTGGTTTTGACGGGAATCCCAATACAGTTACATTAACTGACGGGTTTGGAAAAGTACTGGATCTTTCCATTCCTTTCGATTTGAAAAAGAAGTATGATTGGGTATTATCTCTGGAAGTGGGTGAGCATATACCCGAAAAATTTGAAGGTATATTTTTGAATAACCTGGTTTGTCACGCCAAAAACGGAATCATTCTTAGTTGGGCTATTCCCGGGCAACACGGAGATGGGCATGTGAATTGCAAAACTAATCGTTACATCATTACTCAAATGAAAAAAAGAGGATGGAAAAATGAC
>JBIQMJ010000541.1:0-1951 GCA_044463445.1 Segetibacter koreensis | reverse complement strand
ATCCTCTACAACCCGGTGCGGTTCATTCTTCTGAAATAGAATATGCAATGGGGAATTTATCTACCAATAGGGTGTACGACTGGCAACCGGTTGATTTTCGGATCTCTGAAATATTTCAATCTTTCTTTGCCAATTTTATTAAAAAAGGAAATCCTAATGGATTAGGAGTTCCGGGCTGGCCGGCAGTGAAAAGTGGTGGCCCTGCAGAAGTAATGCATATTGATGCAAAGACACAAGCAGAAAAAGAAATCCATCGTGACCGATATTTAATGCTTGATAAAATAATGATGAAGTAATAAAAAAGATTTTTATTCTCCTAAACCAGTAAAAAAATAAATAATGCTAATTCCTGTTTTATAACAGTAATGGCTATACGTGATTTACTTTAAGCATTATTGGGGTGGCATAATTGTTTGCTCAGGCAATTTATGCGCCTCCTCCTGGCTTGCATATTCATCAATGGGGTCCGGTAGAATTTTCACTATGGAATTCTGTAAAGAAATAACTGACGATGCCGAATAAAGGCCGATTCCGTTGCCGGAAAAAGTATAATCCATTAAAGTAAGCTTTACTTCACCATCAATCGAAAGCTCAATGTAATTCCCATAATGGATCAGCCTAAAGTTAAACCTGTTTTCTTCATTCATTTTAAAAACTCCGGTTTGAAGTTCATTGAAAATGAAATTCTGTCTTACATCCAGCGGGTTAAAACCCCATGCTCTCATTTGTAATAATCCGTTTTTGACATCAAAGGAAATAAAATATCCATTCGCATCAGAATCAATATCACTCACCAGGCCTAATTTTCCCATTCCTTCTACTGTTAACAAGCCTTCCCATATAAAACTGGCTGAAGGTTTTTCAAAAGAAAAAATTTCATATCCGCTTCTTGATGAGCAGGTCCATTTGTCAGATTCAATGGCTGATGTAGCGGTCGGGTTAGAAAGTAAATGTTTCAATTCTCCAAATTCTGTCTGAAGAATTGTTTGGGTAACTTGACTGTCCCACCGATAATAGCTTTTTAATACCAGCCTTCCATCTGAATCAGTACCCAGTTCTTTTGGCGGTGGAAGCACCCGCAATACATCTGTTTTTCGGTAAGAATAGAAAAAATTATACAGTAAAAGATGATCCCCATCCTTAACAACACGGGCTGCATAATTTCCCTTAGGCAACAAGACATCAGAATGAAATGAGTGATATTCTCCAAAAAATTCTTTTGCAAACCAATACCTGATTTTTATATCTTCCCTGATAGATCCAATTATATAATACCAGCCATTTAATTCAAATATGCAAGGACACTCGATATCATCATACATCATGGGATAAAGAAGAGGGGGCAACGGATCAATAATATCGTTGGTAATGTTTACTATCCCTACGCATCCTCGTCGCGAAACAGGCCCGGTGATGCTTCGCGCACAAAGAAGCAAATAGATTTCATTATTGTATTTATACCAATAGGGATCCCTGAAACTTAGCCATTTACGGGGATTATTATTTTCCGTTTCATAATAATGGCCATTAGGCGCAATCGGATAAATATCTTTTTTACTTTTTTTCCAGTTGATAAGATCGTCAGAATGTGCCATTCCAATTCTGGAGATCACACCCCGATCTCTTCTCTGCAGGCCTGTATAATACATTTCAAACTTACCATCCACTTCAACCACATCCATCGTCCATAGCATATCGTCATCCCACTCACCCGGATTTCCAACAAATAAGGCATTCTTTACTCTCTTCCACGAATAACCGTCATTGGATACGGCATGCGCAATATAATCGTGGTTTGGGATGATGAGATGGAATAAGTGATAAACTCCTTCATGAATAATAACGGTAATGTCTCCAATTTCCCAATCACTAAATCCTGATCCTGAATACATAATATATAAAATGGTTTATCTAAAAATACAAAATTCCTGCCGTTACCTTTTTAAATCCC
>JBIQMJ010000540.1:0-1955 GCA_044463445.1 Segetibacter koreensis | reverse complement strand
ACGCCTCAACTAACCTTAACTAATTTAATAATTCTACAGCTTCATCCAGTTTTTTTGAAGCCTTTGAAAACTGGTTGAAGAAAGCTAACTTATTTTTTAATGCGTTTATTTCCCTGATTGTTTGCAGTCTCACTTGTTCTGCATCAGGCCTTGTAAACTCCTGAATATTTTTATAAACGCGTTGTTCGTTTTTAGTAATTACTTCAAATACAGGAATCTGAATTGGTTCACCATTTGAAACAATTATTACTTCAACGTTATTTATAATCGTTCTCGCTTGCTGCAATCTGTATTGATTTGCGGCAAGTTTATCGTCCCAAACAAAAAGATTGTGCAGAACAGCGCTTTTATCTTTTGAACCTTCTAATATATTTTCGGGCGTTAAGGCTCCATAAACTGTTTCTATTCTTTCTAATTCTTTTACGGCTTCATCTGGATCAATACCTTTGGCAAATGATTCTATTTTCCATGTGTATTTGTTCATAGTTATTTATTTTTCGTTAGTTAATTTAAATCTTCCGTAATTAAATTTTCCTTTTTCGGGTCTCATTTCTCCAACTCCACAACCATAACCGGCGGCTTTAACTAATTGGTAAATTTGATTAAGACTTAATACACCTTCGTTGAATTCGATGTTAAGTTCTGCATACCACGTAGGATATTCAGGCCGGTAACGAATATCACTTGAACCCATACCCACTTTTACCATGTCCGTCCTCATTCGGCTTTCACCATGTATTCTCACCAATTGAGTTTCTTCACAATCAGCATTTATAAAAAATGCAGTTTGAGTGTCTTTCATTACCATGCCGATCATTTTTGCACCTCTGATCATTGCGGCTTTGAAACCAGCAGCAGGAAAACCTTCCCACCCTAACGGGCTTTTATGTTTCGCGCTTTCATAATCGTCTTGCGGGTCTCTAATGTCATGCTTTTTATTTTTAGCGGCCCCGCTTTGTTTATCCGTGATCATTTTTTTAGATTTCTCTGACCAGGCATGAACGATTAAAGGTGAAATTCCGGTTATAGGTATAGTGGTTTTCCTGATTGAAAATTCAGGAATTTCAATTGATGTTTGTTGTTTCATTTTAAGAATTTAGAGGGAATTGCGCCGTTTTCGGCTTCCCATTTTTTTTGATAGTCAGTAATTGCATTATCTATAATTTCTGTTTGTGATTTACCAGAAATAAAGGCAATGTATTTAATGACCTTGTTTGTTTCTTTTTTCAAATAAAGAGAGGTTCTCTCTTTTGGTTCGCTGGCTGTTTCAGCCTTGTTATTTTTTTTAGCTTGTGTCATACCATAAAATTAAATGTTTTATTACCATATTTCAATATTTAAGGTAAAGAATATTTATTTTACTTTAGATTGTAATGGCTGGCAAAACCTTTTTCATGATTTTAAGTTTAAGGATGGAAGTGATGACATCATTAAATACGCAAGAGGAATTTTAATAGACATTTCTTTAGGCCAGTAAGACGCATTTAAACGCGCAGGAGGTGGTAAACAATCTTCCAGATTAATTAAAGAAGAATAACGATTAAGAGGTGCTTTCTTTTTGGTAGATTTACCTACCTTTGATTTTCTGATCATGATTTTTTATTTTTTAAAAGTTGTGAAATTGGCACAGTTGGCGCTGTGCCTTTTGTTTGCACAAATGTATGTCATTATTCTATTTAATAATTATGATATTATGTTAGTTAACAAAACCTTAACATTCCAATTATTAATTTAGTTTTTAAATTGACATTATGAGAAAATACTTGATTGTTTTATTCTTTTTGCCATTATTATCATCTGCCCAACAGAACAAATACACTTTAATAGACAAAGGTTGGCATCGTCCTGTAATATTTACTGATACAGTTACACAATACCAACTACAAGATGGATGGTTCCCTGTTTACACATCAGAAATAGATTCTCTTTATATATTAGTGAGTAAACTCCAAACC
>JBIQMJ010000539.1:0-1955 GCA_044463445.1 Segetibacter koreensis | reverse complement strand
TTGGTATTCCAAAGACATTTCTAGCATTTTGTTTCCTTGCTCTTTCCAAATTGGGCATGCGTTGTAACTTGCTCCTGCACCTAACAAGTAAGTTATATTTTTCATTTTTTTTGAGTGTTTGTTTTTCAATTCTTCATTCAATTGAATACTTTATTGCAAACTTTTCTCTTAACTCTTGTACAAAAACAAGCATGGCAAATTTTACAAATTCAAGTTCCGATGAAGAAAATTTTATTTCCTGGTCATGTTCAAAATTCTGTTTTAAGTCACGAGGGTTAGCGCCGGATATCTGTTTTAAAAATTTTTCATCTGCCTTTCCCGAGGAGTGTACTATAGCATGCCTTGATGCTTGGGCAAGGATAATCGTATTACATTGTGTATCTTTTTCAATATCAATGTCGAAATAGTGTTTATAAGCTTTGCAGATAGATTGCATATCTTGGAAACTAATTTCCTTTTTCTTCAAAATTATTTCTCCTATGCTGCTTGTCAGATTAAAAGATAAATCCTCTAGCTCCTTAAAAGTCAGTTTTAAATCATCTTTAATTTCTGGCAATAAACCTCTTTCGGCAAGGACCTGGAATGCGTGTTTGAAAAAATCATGCATAGTAGAAGTGAAATATGAAACTTGCAAAACAAGACATGAATTAAAAATGGATTGATAATTATTTCGAAGTGAGTCATTTTGCCGAATTGCTTTGATTGCCTTCAAAGTACTTTCAGCCAAATAATATTGATTTGTTATTTCCGGCGGCCCTGTTCTAAGTCTTTCATTCAATGACTGAATATGGTTTATACAAAAATCAAGAATAAATCTGTCGAAGTTGGCTAGTTCTTCAATGCTCTTTAACTGTTTCTCAAATCTTTCTTCAATTTCAAGTAATGTTTTTGACATAATTTAGATTCGGCATTTTTATTTATTACCATTCTCAACTATCGCTATTTCTTCTTCCGTCAAATCATAAAGTTGATAAACTAATTGATCGATTTTAATTTCTAATTCAGTATTGTCTACTTGTAGCTTTTCTTTATTGTTCTGTAAAATTTGATTTACAAGATTTTCAATTTGTTTTTCTTGTTCTTGAGATGGTTGCTTTATTGGTAATAATTCAATCTTGTACTTTTTCCATCTGTTTGTTCCCATTCCAGTTGTTGTTCCAATTAATTTAAAATACCACTCAGAAACTTTTGAATTTAAGATGGCTAAAAGGAATTTTAGTTTTTCTCCGGTCATTAAAAATGTAGTTGCTTCTGCATAATAATTTCTATCATCAAAAGCAAATTTTGGCTTATCAGAGATTTCACCCCATATAATTTTGGGCTTTTCAAAATCTTGCCAATAAGATATGGAATCCTGAGTTTCAAACCACTTGTTGTTTGTTTTTTTTCTACTTCCTTTTTCTCCAATTTGTTCTAATCTATTCTTTCCAAAATTTAAAAAGTATTTCTTAATTGACGGGAAATTATCGATGTTAATTTTCAAACTTGGAAATGTGGTTATTAACCATTGGTTACAAAAATTATAACTGTATTTCTTTAAATCTCTTCCACGAAGGATAGGCTTAATTATTTCGGCATTTTTAATATCTGAATCAATAAGTTCATTCTTGATTTTTTCATCAATGATAAATGCTTCGTTATAGCCCGTTTTTATTCCAAAATTTATTCGGATATTATATTCTCTCAATAATTTTGATCCATTTTCTATTTTACTTTTCAATAAACCGGAAGATTGATTTCCTATAAACCATTCCGCAGTTGGTGGTGGCATGAAATCAAATTTATTGCTTTCAAAATATGCACTTAGTGAATTTCCAAAAGAATATTCTTCTGATAAATTGGCTACCGGAAAGGAATCGGAATGAATTGCTTTTTGAAGGGTAATAATATTTGACTCAACAGTAGCTTCATCAAAAATTTGGATATCTTCAATATTTAAAAGTGCAATTGGCTGT
>JBIQMJ010000538.1:0-1970 GCA_044463445.1 Segetibacter koreensis | reverse complement strand
CAATGATCTGATAGCCGTAGGCGCCACTTCTTTTAATAATTTCTTCGGTTTGGTATTTATTGCTTTATACGCTTTAAATCTCAAATCACTTCAGAGATAACAGAACCGAATGTACCGACCGGAAGCGGGAATATATTTTCAAAAAAATAAGATTTCCTCTTTATTAAAAATCAAAATATAATAGTACATTTGCACCCAATTATAAAAATTATTTCAAGAAAGATGTCTTATTTAACTTCAGAAAGCAAAGTAAAATACTTTACAGAATTTGGCGGCAATGAAAAAAATACAGGATCAATTGAAGCTCAGGTGGCTATTTTGACTGAAAAGATCAATCAGATATCCAAACATTTAGGCGAAAATAAAAAGGATTTTAGCACACAGCGTGGCCTGATGCAAATGGTAGGTAAAAGAAAAAGTTTATTAGCTTATTTAAGTAAACATGATCTAAATGGATATCGTGCATTAATTGAAAAGTTAGGACTCCGTAAATAATTTATTAAATCAAATGATATTGTTAGCATTCCCAACTGATTAATACGGTTGGGAATGCTTTTTTTTAAAATAATTAAAAAGATGAATACTCCAAACCCAATAAGTGTAACCTTTGATATCGGTGATGGTCGCATGGCTACGATTGAAACCGGTAAACTCGCCCGCCAGGCGGATGGGGCAGTTACCGTGCAATTAGGCAATTGCATAATTCTGGCTACCGTGGTTGCCAACCAGGAACCTAAAGAAGGCCAGTCATTTTTTCCTTTAATTGTGGATTACCAGGAGAAATTTGCCTCTGCCGGAAGAATTCCCGGTTCGTTTTTCAAGAGAGAAGCCAGGTTAAACGATTATGAAGTCTTGACTTCAAGGTTAATTGACAGGGCGCTTAGACCTTTGTTTCCTGATGATTATTTGTGTGATGTCCAGGTTTTGGTTTCACTGGTTTCCAGCGATCCTGAAATTATGCCGGATGCAATGGCTTGCCTTGCAGCATCGGCTGCCCTGGCTGTTTCAGATATTCCCATCCAGGAAATTATTTCTGAAGTAAGAGTAGGAAAAATAAACGGAGAATTTGTAGTGAATCCCACCCGTAGCCAGTTAGAGATTGCTGATCTGGAATTCCTGGTAGCTGCTACTGATAAAAACATTATGATGGTGGAAGGTGAAGGGAAAGAATGCCAGGAAGAAGACCTGGTAAAGGCTATTGAAGTAGCTCATAATGCTATCAAAATCCAGGTGAAAGCTCAGGAAGAATTAAGAGAAAAAGTGGGTGTTAAAGGAAAACGTGCGTATGCCAAACCCTATAGAAATGAAGAACTGAACGAAAAGATAACAGCCTTTGCAAAAGACAAAATGCTTGAAATTTCTTCGTCCGCTACTTCTAAAAATGAAAGAAAAGAAAAATTTGATCATTTATTAGATGAAATCACTGAACATCTTGGCGAAGAACTTCCTGAAGAAGACCAAGCACTCATCAAATTTTATTTTGGTGAACTGCAATATAATGTGGTTCGAGATATGATCCTTTCGACTGGAAAACGCCTTGATGGACGTGGCCTTGAAGATATCAGACCCCTTTCCATGGAAGTGAATATACTGCCTTCTCCGCACGGTTCTTCATTGTTTACCCGTGGTGAAACTCAATCACTAACGACAGTCACACTTGGAACGCCACTGGATGAGTTATTAGTGGAAAGCGCAGCTACCAGCAATTACTCTAAATTTATTTTACATTATAATTTTCCACCTTTTTCGACTGGTGAAGTAAAAATGATGCGGGGCGTCGGCCGCAGGGAAGTTGGACACGGGAACCTGGCAATGCGCTCTCTGAAACAAATTATGCCTGGCACAGAATATCCTTATACGGTTAGGGTAGTCAGCGATATTTTAGAAAGTAATGGATCTTCTTCCATGGCTACTGTTTGTGCGGGTTCATTGGCTTTGATGGATGCAGGGGTTCCTTTCAAAAAGCACGT
>JBIQMJ010000537.1:0-1978 GCA_044463445.1 Segetibacter koreensis | reverse complement strand
GATCAAGAGTGATTGGAATATTTTCGTCATTTTGTATTTTTTGAGCTAATGAGATAAGCCATTTAGTTTTATTTGCGTAATTACGCACCGAACCGATGAAAGGAAATAAAGTTTCAGTAGTTGCATGAGAAAGCGCCTCCATATTGGGAAATGCCTCAAACAATTTGGGAGAAAGCTGATTGATATGTTTGTCAGAATCCTGCGCCGATAAAATTACTCCAATCAAAAGCTGATAATTATTTTCATAATCCAACGGATGTTTTTTGCCTTTATATTTTTTTATCAAAGGTTTGATGGCTTCAGGCCAATTGATTTCCGGTTGCATATTTTTATTTTTTTAAAGAAGCATAAATTTATAAAAATGATTGCAGATAATAATTATATTCTTTGAAATAATACTTCGTGTATGGGTGAGTGTTATACAGGGTCAGTTTGTGGCCAGTAATCTCATTCTGTAAGCATTCATTGCCGTTATCCCCAGCTTTTTTACCAAGCGGTAATTTACCACAAAGCCAATGGGGGCTCCAATTACAGGGATGAGTTGTGCCATTTTTGCAATGTCCAGGTAATCGCGGTATTCCTGCTGAAAATTTCTCCAGTCGAACTGATTGATGTCATCAGGCAAGTTTTTGCTTTTATTTTCCCAATCCATCATTTCCAGGTACACATCACGCCGGTGTGAATCGCTGGAAAAGGCCAATTCAAAAATGTGTAACAAATAAACTCTTTCTTTATAATCATTGACATCAAAGCCATACAGCACTGCGATATCAAAGAGTAATTTTATTTTAATACCCAGCAGGACGGGAAAATCGACAAATCCAAGTAATATACCACCTCCTCCTGTAACGCCTCCTTCAACAGCAGCAGTAGTTTTATAGTTTTCAATTTTCTTTCTTACCATATTTTCACGAACCAGCAAACTCATATTCAGCAAGGGTTTCGCAGTGGTATATTTTGCCCCAAACAAAACGCCCCTGATCATCTGTTTGATCGTTTCAGTGATCGCTTTGTGAATTTTTTCAGGGATCCAGGAATTGATCTTTGTTTGAATTCTTTTTGAAACATTACTGAAAAGAGAAGGCCTGCGCAACATTTTCCTTTGCCAGAGCTTCAATTCCAAATCCGCGATTTCTTCATAAGAATCCGCCATACAAAATCATTTTTACTGAAAGAAAGTTACGCATTTAATTACGTCTTATTTATTTCCAGCTCAATAAAAAGAAGATTTATTTTTGCAGAAATAGGTAAGTAAACAAACAAATTCAACCAAATTCTAAATTATCATATTGGAAAACGAAATTTTTGACATCGCTATCATTGGTGGCGGAATTGTAGGCGCCGCCACATTTTACCAATTACAAAAACATCATCCTTCTTTAAAAATTATTTTACTGGAAAAAGAATCTCATCTTGCGCCGCATCAAACCGGCAACAATTCAGGCGTGATGCATTCCGGGCTTTATTATAAACCGGGTTCATTGAAGGCAAAGAATTGCGTGGAAGGAAGAAAAGCGCTGGTAAAATTTGCGCAGGAAAATAATATTCCCCATGATGTTTGCGGAAAGATTGTGGTAGCCGCGGATGAATCGGAACTGCCATACCTGGAGAAAATTTTTGCAACCGGATTGCAAAACGGTATTGAAGGAATTGAAAAAATAAATGCGGAACAGATTAAAGAGCACGAACCATTTTGCGAAGGAATAGCCGGCATTTGGGTGCCTTGCACCGGAATTATTGATTATGTGAAAGCAACTGAAAAAATGGTAGAGATTGCTTTGGGCATCAATTCAAAAAGTGAATTGGCTTTAAACACAGAAGCCACTTCTTTTGAAAAAGAAAATGGCATTAATGTTATATCAACGAATAAAAAAAACTATAGAAGTAAATACACTATTTTCTGTGGAGGCTTGCAGGCGGACCGATTAGCGCACAAAGATCATGTGAATGTAAAAGAAAAAGTAGTTGGCTTTCGCGG
>JBIQMJ010000536.1:0-2008 GCA_044463445.1 Segetibacter koreensis | reverse complement strand
GTGATGAAATGTTATATTATGTGGATGGCGAGTTTATGAGCCGCAAACATGTGACACGTGGAATGATTACGCTGCATCCCGGAGGGATTCCTCATGGACCGCATCCCGGGGCTGTGGAAAAAAGTATTGGAATGAAAGAAACAAAAGAACTGGCCGTTATGATTGACACTTTTCATCCATTAAAACTTACAAAAAATGCCCTGGGAATAGAAGATGCCCATTATGTGATGAGCTGGGCTGAATAATCAACTTGCTAATTAGCTAATTAATTTTTTCTAAATTGAGCCGCTTCAAAGGGGGGATCCTCACCCCGCAATCCTAAAATAAAAATTCCGGTTATTTATTGCTTTACTGATAAAAGGTTTGCCTTATAGAATAAATTGCTGTTTACGTATTTATTTTTTTTATTAAATTGAGCAAAAAAATTATAAAACTATGATCAAATTCAGCGAATTAAAAAAAGGCGATTATGTTCTGGCAGAAAGTGAAGGCCAGGCCTGGCGCGGGGAAGTAGTGGATTTTAACCATGATGAAAAAGAAGTATGCGTTAATACAGGGGTTCAGGACCTGTATTTCATGCCTCAAGACCTTTATCCATTGCCGGTAGATGAAGAGCAATTGCTTAATTTGAAATTCACCAAACACGTGAATGACGATGGTTCCGTTAAATATTTGAAAGGAGCTTTTCGCATTCAAAC
This sequence comes from Segetibacter koreensis, assembly GCA_044463445.1. Taxonomy (GTDB): domain Bacteria; phylum Bacteroidota; class Bacteroidia; order Chitinophagales; family Chitinophagaceae; genus Ginsengibacter; species Ginsengibacter koreensis_A. The sequence goes on along the minus strand of JBIQMJ010000536.1, from coordinate 1,310 downwards.
ACGCAAGCAGGATGATTTTTCACAGTTTGAAATTTGGTACAGGGATGAAAAAAGAATAATGACTCATGCAATTCCCATGCATGTTTTGCAAAATCATTATGCAGCGATGACAAAAGTTCATCTTACCGATGAGGTGATTTGATTATTTCAGGTCAGAGCTTGTTAATTCAGTTTTTAAGTTCACGTTTTCAACAATACCTAAGTCTGGGTAATTAAGTTGTATCACAGTCGTATTCTCGATCAATCCGTATCCAGGCGCGTAGTAACTATCAATAGCTGATGATAAAGCGCTTGAAGGAATTCCGGCTGCAGAAAGGGTAGTGGTTACATGAATAACATTTGAAAAAGATTTTCCGCTTACTGTCTTTGTAATACCTTTTTCAGCTATTTTATTTTCAACGGTGAGTGTTAAGGGAAGAGGAACACCGGGAATAGTTAAGGGAAAATCCTGCTTCCAGGTATCTCCGGCGGAAACATTATCTTTTAAATACAATCTTTCAATATGATTTCCTCCGGAAATTGGAATTGAATCGTACTGATAATAAGTGTGGCCATCAACTGCCAGGTATTCACTTCCACCGTAGGAATATTGATAAACATGATATTTCCTGGAATTAATAGTAGTGTCATTTGCAGTGGAGGTCACTGTATAGTCGGATGAAGAATTGGATCCGGAAAGGTCAGTTTGGTGGTAGGACCATGAACTTCCGGATGCTGTATGTGCATACGCCTCAGTGGAAGGGGTATTTTTGGAAGTATCTTTTTTACAAGCGAAAAAAATGAATACTATCGCGAAAAAAATCAGAGGTTTTTTCATTCTTTTTAATTTTTGGGGTATTGCAAATATAGAAAAAGCCTTGGATTTTAATAATTAATGAATTATATATCTTTTGTTACGGTCTTATGGTATGACCGATAAAAATAATCCTGACATAAGTTCATATTTTTTTAAAATTTAAATTTTTAAACTTATCTTTGCGCCTCCAAAAACAATATGGCCAAACAAGCATTAATAAAACAAGATGGTACAATCCTGGAAGCCTTATCCAACGCGATGTTCAGGGTTAAGCTGGAGAATGGGCATGAAATTTTGGCAACAATATCCGGGAAAATGCGAATGCATTATATAAGAATTTTACCGGGAGATAAAGTAGGTGTAGAGATGAGCCCGTATGATTTGACAAGGGGGCGCATCATTTTCAGATATAAATAACAAACTTTTCACAGGTTAAAAATAAAAGTGAAATCATGAAAGTAAGGGCTTCAATAAAGAAAAGAAGTGTTGATTGTAAGATTGTAAGGCGAAAAGG
>JBIQMJ010000535.1:0-2028 GCA_044463445.1 Segetibacter koreensis | reverse complement strand
TCCCCAATGTTTGGACAGGTAAAAGTGGTTTATTAATTTATTTTCAAATGTACTCATTCTTTGTTTTGTGATAGCTTTTTCCACGGAAAATTTCCTTCCCAGCGGGGTTTCGCGATTTAGCGCTTCTGCAAAGAAAGCATTTTACGCCGCTAACCCCGATGCATTCTGGGATTCTGAACTGAATGCCATAAGACCCGCAAATTCATTAATCGTCGGGGTTACGCATGGGCTGTCGTTATGCTTAAAAACGCTCGCTGCGGAAACCCCGCCGGGAAGAGCGTGTGGAGGTGCGGTGAAAGAATAAAACGCTTTTGCTTGTGTTTCTTGCAAGCCAGATAGGGCTTGAAACTAATCATAATGTCGGATCAAATAGCAAAGGAGTGGTTTATAAATAATTTGGAAGAATATTTTTTCTTCTTCGCAGAATTTTCTTTTAGGCTCCTGCAATGGAATAAACTCCTTTTACCAAACATTTCAATAGCTAATATAATGTATCAGGTTGTACTTTTGAGCAAGTAAAGACGATGGAAATGCAATTGAAACAAGTAAGGAAAAACTGGAAGTATTGACGTGAAATATTAAGGCGAAGGGGTGCATTTCAAATTTTCGCCAATCAAGCCACAGCTTTGTAAAACTCCTTTTTAGCAAGTTGGACTATTTTTGACCACTGTTGATTCTTTTTCGTAACTCTGAGGTGCAACATATTCTGGGCGCCTTTGCGGCCCCATCTTTGCCCGGATTGTTTCATCCGTTTCTGTACGACCGTTCTATGTGCCGATTCGATAGCCCCTGAACCGATAAGTCCTGCTCCTAATTTTTTGTACAACGGGTAATTCATTCTTGTTTTATTAGCCTCATAGTAATCTATTAGTTTCTTTGCTTCTTTTGATTGTATATCCATACTATTGAGTTCGTCGATGATTTGCTGAACCTTCCCTTCTAAAAGTAAACCGGTATTCTTATCTGTCCATTCTTTTCGACATATCTCATCCTTAATTTTAGCTTTGGCATAATCGTGCAGATGTTCGCTGGCATGAAAAAAATCCAACACCGATATTGCTTCAGGGTAGGCATCTTCTATCCAGTTTTTTATCCACGGCGCACCATCAGAGATGAACACAATCGGTTGTTGATTTTGGCCGTAATGGTCTAATAATTTCTCCATTTCCATCTTAAATTTCTTATGACTATCCAGGTAGGCAAGATATTGTGAATTGCTTATCCAGCCTGGCTTTCCATCTGCATGGATACAGGAGGAACTCTTGAAAATCCGCCCTACTTTTACTTCTTTCCATTTATCCTCACGGGTAAATATCATAGACCCATCTGCCATAGCATATACCACTTCATCTTTTTTGCATGGAGTTAAAACCACTTCGTCCGAAATCGTTTTACCTATTTTTTCTCCATATACATTAGCTACCCGCCAAACCTGCGTTGCACTTACCTGCACATTAATATATTTTTCCAATACTTCATTACAGTTTTCATAACTGTCTGCCTGTGCTGAATAAACCATAAGTTCTTGCATTTTGGGTGAAATTTGAAAGCCGTTTTTCCCTTTACTAAAGGGGTGTAAGTTATTGATCGTTACATAACCCAGAGTCGTGAGGTTTTTTTTTACGCTTATCGTTTCCCGACTTGCTGATGTTTTTCTCTAATACTTCCCGTCCCAAGTCTTGCCAGATTTTTACAAACTCTGTTTCGTAATCATAAAAATCTGTAATTAAATTTAGCTGTTGAAGTTCATCATAGCGCTTTTCAGCCGCGTCAAGATATTCTTGCTTTGTCATAATTTATGGGTTTAGTTGCATAAATTTAACTTCTTTAATTAATATCTATAGCGAAAATTTGAAATACCCCCTCTTCCGCTTTGGGTAAATTATTCTACTTTTGAATTGTATTAAAGAATGGAGTCTCCGCGGTGATTAACATAATTTATTATACCTTTCAATAAACACTAATACCAATTTTATAATACTTAATAAATGTGTAAAATAATTAAAATTAAATACTATTGTTATTATT
>JBIQMJ010000534.1:0-2037 GCA_044463445.1 Segetibacter koreensis | reverse complement strand
GTTGTGGTTAGTGTTGTGTGTCATTTGTTAAAAAGGTGCTTCTTCTAAATCCATTTCGGATTGTTCCATTAAAAAAGTTATGTTTTTATTATTCAATGCGTACTGCATTACGTCTCGCCCATCAAAGAAAAATCTTCTTTGCTTTCGGTAATATTGAAATTCAAATACTCCCTTCTTACCTACTGTCTTTTGCCTCCTTATTTTCTTGGTGTGTAATTCACAAATGGCGCTCTGTGGGTCTTTCTGGTGCATTGGCCTGTGATAAATCAAGATGTTATCCATCTTATTATTCCACATAGCGCCGTCTGCTATATCAAACACGTCAGGACAAGGATAATTCCCAGTAGCATCTTTACTAAGCTTATGCGGGTGTGCTACAATCGCAAAGAATAAATTATTTATCTGCGAAAAACGAAGAAAATTAGAAAAAACATCCTCCAGGTATTTATCACTTCTCCCTCCAGCACTTTTATAATTATTAGCCAATTGATTGAAAGGATCAATAACGCAACCGCTTATCTTTTCCTTAATCACTAATTCGAAAAACCTTTCCTTAATGTAATCAGGAGTTGGTAACGCTTCTTTTGGATAAACGTAAAAGATATGTTTGCTTACAAAATCATAAGCGGCTTCGTATTTCGAACGACTTATTTTTTCATAATTGTAAGGCGTACAATCGGCCCCGATTATTATTTCAACAAAGTCATGGTAGAACTCTGAAGCAGGATTGTTTTCTGGTGAGAAGAAAGCAAATTTTTCTCCATAAAGAATTACACGCATTAATAAAAACCATTGCCAAAAGGTTGATTTTCCATAATTACCTATTCCTGAAAGCAACGTTAGTTCCCCTGCTTTAAGTTTGAAAAAAGAATCAAATTCAGAGTAGCCTATTCCTTTCAATTGCTCATAACCAAACTCAAATATTTTTAACGCTTCGTCTTTAACGTCCTCCCCAAATATTACATCTTTTGGCCTTATGGCTTCATCGTAAATATCAGTGTCAATCTTTATTTCACTTCTGCTTTCTTTCTCAACCAAAATATCGTTCACAAAACAAGCTGAACCGTATTTGTTTTTATTCGCTTTGTAAGAACTTTTAACCGTGCGTATCGCTTCACCTTCAGAAAAGTTATTTGCAGACAGATTTAAAGCATTTCTAATGTTGCAATAGGCGCTATCTTCATCTATACCGAACCGGCAACAGGCAGAAGCCAATTTAAAAATAAACATATTCCTTTCGCCGGTAACAAAGGCATCCCCTCTATTTGAAAGCCATTTTAAAATCCTGTCAAAAATCTCAGCATTGCCATCAATCTTAATCTTTTCCTCAAAAACATCAATTTTTTTAAGTTTAGTAAATGGTTTAGCTGATTTGTTGATGTATATTTCCCTGTCATAACTTTCAAAACAAACTCTGCTTTCATTTATTCCGCTTTTATCAATTTCTCTAAAAACCTCCTGAAGTGCCTGGAAATGTTCTCTATGTTTTTTACCGTTCGCAATTTTTACCAACGCTTTTAATCCGTTCCCTCGTGGTGAAATCCAACAGGCATAAACAAAATCATTATTAATTATTTCCTCTTTTTTCTCATTTACATTTTCAACATTATCAAAATCCAAAACAATAAATCCACTGTGCTTTTTAATCTTATCATCGTATCGTTCCGTAAACTCTCCCGAAAAACAAACGCTTGGTAAATTGCATTTCAACTTATCGGCACGTTCCTTTGATAACTGCTCTCTTATTTCATCAACTTTGCTTTTGCTCTTGCCTGATTCAATCCTGGCAAGTGCTTCATCAACTGTGATGTAATAAGGGTTATTCTTATCAAAAATATTTTTATATATCGTGCACTTAGTAGTCATTATTCGGAAGTATTGGTTGTCTTGATTCTTTTATTTCTGGAATTTTTATTTTCCCTTTATCCCAGCATCCCATGAAATAGGAACGATAATCTTCTACTGGCTTTCCTCTCAAGTCGCAACTATCAAGAAAACTTTTCTGCATTATTTTCAAGATGTCCGGCTTAACATTTT
>JBIQMJ010000533.1:0-2043 GCA_044463445.1 Segetibacter koreensis | reverse complement strand
TTTTTAAGTAAATATTTGTATGTAGTTTGGAGTATTGCTGAAGGGAATTACTGGTTCAGACATCATTTAGAGACAAAAAATACTGAACTTAAAAAAACAGAAGGAGCTAAGGAGAGTAAGCGCTTGTATAATATCAGAAGTGTAGGTTCTTTAATTTCGTTAAATCCAATAAAAGTTAGGATAAATCATTTAGGTGACATAACCAAAATTGGAGAATAGGCATTGAGCCACCTAGCTATACCTCTGAAATTCTACTTATCTAAAAACAAAAAAAGTATTTTTAAATGGTGACGTTTTCCTAAAAAACATTATTTAAGATATGAGCAAGGAAGAATTTATAAATCGCAGATAACAAGATTGAGTTCCAAGTGAATCTTGATAATGAAACAGTTCGGCTAACGCAGCAACAAAATGGGTTTGTTATTTAACCAAACAAAACAGAATAGCTCAAAGTGATCCGGATGAAAAAGAATTGACGATAAAAATAATTATCCAACTGAGCGTTAATCACTAAGTATGATAAAACGAACACTATATTTTGGGAATCCGGCTTATCTTAAAACAAAGAATGAACAACTTCTTATAGACCTCGAAGAAATGGACGAACCTAAATCAGTACCGATAGAAGATATTGGGTTAGTGATTCTTGATCATCAGCAAATTACTATTACCCAGGCAGTAATGGCTAAATTGTTACAAAACAATACTGCTCTAATCACATGCGACAATACGCATCACCCGGTTGGATTACAACTTTGCCTCGATGGGCATACGTTACAAAGCCAGAAGTTTAAGGCACAGATCAATGCTTCTTCGCCCTTAAAGAAACAGTTGTGGCAACAAACGGTCATCAAGAAAATTGAAAACCAGGCTGCCTTACTTTCTATTGAAAGGGCAGAAAATAAATATTTGCAGAATCTTGCTTCATCTGTTAAAAGCGGTGACAGCAGTAATAATGAAGCAAAGGCGGCCTCTTATTATTGGAAACATATTTTTCCGGAATTTCTCGAATTCAGGCGCGAACGCTATGGCCCTCCGCCTAACAATTTATTGAATTATGGATATGCTATTTTAAGAGCCATAGTTGCAAGAAGCCTTGTTGCAAGTGGATTATTACCCACTCTCGGAATTTTCCACAGAAATCAATACAATGCTTATTGCCTTGCTGACGATGTTATGGAGCCTTATCGCCCGTATGTTGATAAAATAGTTTGCGGGATTATCCGGGGAAATGGAAAATTCCTGGAAATGACACCTTCCATGAAAAAAGAATTGCTGCAGATTCCTGCAATGGATGTAGTGATTGATGGCCAAAAAAGTCCACTGATGAATGCGGTGCAAAGAACTACAGCATCTCTTGCAAAATGTTTTGAAGGAAGTTCAAGAAAAATATTATACCCGGAATTAGAATGAAATAAGAATCCGTGATGTTTCTTCCTTTACTGATACCCGGAAATAATTTTGTAAAAAGTATCGTTTATCTGTCACCAATCCCACCATCATGTATGAAAGACTAAACGCTTATCGCATTATGTGGATTTTAGTACATTTTGACCTGCCTACAGAAACCAAAAAAGACCGGAAAAACTATGCCCAGTTTCGGAAAAAAATAATGGCCGACGGTTTTAGCATGTTTCAGTTCAGTATGTACATTAGGCATTGCAGCAGCAAGGAAAATACAGAAGTTCACATCAAAAGAGTAAAATCCATACTCCCTCCCAAAGGCCATATTGGCATTCTCACGATCACCGATAAACAGTTTGGAATGATGGAAATATTTCGGGGAAAAGAACGCGAAAAAACTCCGGAAACCTCCCAACAACTTGAACTTTTTTAAACAAAAACAGGAATAAAAAACGAAAGTTCATTCATTTTTTTATTCCTGGCAAAGTAGTTCAAACACAATATCAACAAGCCTTTCAGCAATTCGTGATGTGAAAGAACTAAATTATAAAAATCCTTGAAAGCAATTCACAACTTGTTAATCACAATCCAGTCATAGATGTCGATGTGAAAGAACTAAATTATAAAAATCCTTGAAAG
>JBIQMJ010000532.1:0-2044 GCA_044463445.1 Segetibacter koreensis | reverse complement strand
TTTAAGATTAATTCTCATTTTCTGATTTTGTAAATAAAAAACGCTAATCAATCTACGCTTTGATGCTATAATAATTTTTTCCCTTCAATTGATATTGTTTTAATTTCATCATTGGCAGCTACCTGGTCTAATATTCCAATAGCACCGGGATTCTGTGCTACAAAATCTTCTAATTCGGATGCGGAATTGAAAAAATTAGGTGATCCTGCCTTCCCCTGGAATACCAGCGCAAGCCAGAATTTATTCAATTGATTGACATTCATTCCATATACTTCTAAAGCGGTATTTTTCCCTCCAGGCGTACTGGTTTTCAAAAGAGCAATGGTGATTTTAGTACCGCTGGGCCATCTCTGTTTTTCACTCATAAAAATTGATTTTAATTCAGAAAACGTAAGAGACGAAGGCGCGCCTTTTTGATTGCTGATAACTGTTAGAGAGGGTTCCTGTGAGAAAACAGTTAAGCCACGAAAAAGAAAAATCATCACAAAAGTGAGTTTTGCCAAATCCGGTATTTTATTTTTTACAATCATTTTTCGTCCATTTTGTCCATTTCTTATTATTTAAAATCCTATGGCAAATTGAGCGGTTATACTATTGGTATTTCCTTCTATTTCTGCATGTTGATATTGGTATTCTAATTTAATAATAGCGAGGTAGTTAATCTCGTAGCGAATACCACCTACGATTGATGTTGTATTATTTTTATTAAAAAGAATTTCTCCGGGTTGATAATGAAGATAATCTACTCTTATGTAAGGAACTAGTTTTTCAGTAACCCTATAGCCGGTATAAATATAAGGAGCAAATGTGTTTTGGGATCCCGTTGTATCAGTTTTGTTATTGGCATAAGTTGCTTCTGCCAATAGTTCAAATTTATTTCCAAAATATGCCACGGAGCCCGTGTAAAGATTTTGATGCACTTTCCAGTTAATTATTTTATTCTCCACTGTTGCGCCTTTAGAAACCGCATCATTATAATAGGAAACGCCTATTTGTAATTTATCTGCAGGCTTTATATGAATTGCCAAAGTGATTGATTTGCGCTTGTCATTATCAATCACCGGTGTGGAGCCAAGTCCGTTACCAACAAATACATTGTATCCAAATTTTAATTTTCCAAAATCATGCCCTTCGATGCCAATGCCGGTAGTATGCAGTGGTATAATGTCTGCTGCAAAAAGCAGGGGTCTGTCAATTGTTGGATAAAATACCCTTCCATGGTGGTATGTGTCATTCCAATAATTTATAGGCGTATGAATTTTTCCGAGAATAATATTGTTATTTCCCTGTATGTTGTACTTAATAATGAGCCGTTCAATGCTTACTGAAAAATCGGTTGGAGTGGCGGGTGTATATTTAAAAACGCTTTCACCTAAAAAAGAAATACGGTCTGAAAGTTCGGAAGTGATAAAAAGATCCTGCTCATCAAAGCCAAAAGAAGTTTTGTCTTTTTCATAAGTGACAAGGGCATCAGCAAAGCCTCTTATTTGTGTATTTTGTGCTAAAGCTGGTATATATAAAAAAGCACTTAAAATTAAGTAGAATAAGCACTTTGGTATTGTTCTGCCTAATAGATAACAATTCATTAAAATAACCTTTATTGGTATTTCGGGGTAACCAGCATTCAGAACTAAAACTACACAAAAGAAAATTTACAAAAAAATAAATATTGTACAGGAATAGTGTTTGATTAGCATGAGAATTTCTATTTATTTCTGTGATTTGTTTTAATCCCGCCTGCCTTGCAGTTAGTGGCTCCCCGTCTTTATTTTCAGAGATCTTACTGCATAAAAATGATTACAAACTTTTACAAATACTTTCTTTCGCAATCAATAAATTCATACGCCATTGAGTGAGTTGGATAAGTAACAAATCCATAATAGTCGTAGTAAAAAGATTTTATTGTGTAATGTTTTAACAGTTTACCCAGGTTGTAACCAAAAGCTGAAATACATACATCAAAATCCTGTTGAAGCGGGCTTTGTAACCAAACAGGAAGAATATCTATATAGCAGCGCAAGGAATTATTATGAAGGAAAGGGTT
>JBIQMJ010000531.1:0-2049 GCA_044463445.1 Segetibacter koreensis | reverse complement strand
TACTTCGGCATACCTGATTTCCATCCAGTCGGTCCCGCTGTATTGAGGATCACCGAAAGTAAATGATCCTTCGGAAACTGCTTTCCTGCAATAAAATCCTGTACCGGTGGCTTTGGATTCTGTCGACTTTGAAGAAGTTTCATAATAAGTCCAAAGCCTATAATTAGAATTGCCGTCCAGTGGCCACGAACATCCATTATAAGCAATGGTCGCATAAAACCTGGGGTCCCTGTTTTTGTAAAAAAGTGAATCATAATAAGGATACATACTGGTTGCATCTCCAGGCATTTTACCATCTTTCATCGGGTAAGCTTCCACCATTTCCCAGGTGGGGAGATTAGAACCACTTCCAAAAAGATAAGAAGGCCTGCATGATTTATCCCATCCATTATTTTTCTTTTCCTGATCACCGGAAGCTGTGTTATAGCTTGTAACCATTACCGCTTCAGGGTTATTAACCTCCTGGAACCACATGTTTTTGTAACTATTGTTAAGTCCATATCCATTGGCATCAAGGATTTGCTTGGCCTTTGCATTAGCATCGTAGGCGGCCTGCCACCTGGCCTGGTCGTCATTGGGATTAAACATCGGGCTTGCATAATACAGCAAAACTCGACCTTTAAATGCTGCGGCGGCACCACTGGTTATTTTTCCCCAATCAGAATTGGAAGGCCATTTGCCAGGGAGATTCGCAATAGCAAAATCAAGATCTTCCCCAATCTGTGTAAAACATTCTGAGGTTTTATTTCTTGGGAGTAATGCAGCTTCACGGGCAGCGTCGCCCACACCGTTTAACGGCTCAAGCACCAGTGGTACACCACCATAAATCCTTACCATATCCCAATAACGAAAAGCACGAAAAAACTTTGCCTGTGCTATGAATTTGGTTTTAGTATAATCCGGCAAGGAGCTTTTCTCAATTGATTGAATGAAAGTATTCAACTGCCTTAACTTTCCCCAGTTGGTCTTGGGTTGGGTATTATTAGTATTTAAAGAAGTTCCGTAATCTTTTGGTTCATCACTGCCATAGCTCATCGTTCCTTCCATAAATTTATTTCCTGTAGATTGTCCTTCTTCAGAAAGCTGGCTCTGCACTCCACTCAAAACACTGCTGGTATTTTGACCGCCCCAGAGGGGTAAATTATTATCATAAATATTATCCATATTCAACTGAACGAGGGTTGAATCAGAAAAAAGCAGGTCTGGCGATAACTTCGAAAGATCCGTCTTATCAATTACTTTCTGGCAGGAGCCACATATTAAAAGCAGCGATATTCCTATTATATTTATTCTTTTCATTTTAAAAATTTTTAAGCATTACAGGTTTACGTTTAATCCCAGGCTAAATGATCTCAACTGAGGAAAAGCATCATATGATCCGTTTGCATTATCCTTATAGCTATAAGGATTGTATAAATTGAGCGGGTTAATACCGACCAAATAAATCCTTGCATTATTCATTTTTAATTTATTTAAAACATTTGCCGGAAGAGTATACGACAGGTTAAAACTGGTTATTCTCCATGTAAAAGAACTCCTCCACCAAAAATCTGTTGGCAAATCGTAGGTATCTGTGAAATAAGGTGAAGGATAGGCAGCGTTTGTATTTTCCGGTGTCCAATGATCGGCCCAAAATGCGGGGCGATTTGAGTAAGGTTTCCCAATTTTTCTTGCTGCACTTTCAACGGAACCAATTCCACCCCAACTTAGTCCGGAAACAACATTCAGGCTTAAATTTTTATAAGAAATTCCCCAGTTAAACCCTAAGCCATAGTGATTATCCTGCTTTGCTTTTAAAAATTCCTGGTCGTCAGATGTTATTTTTCCATCAGGAGGGCCATATTGATTGGTGGTAGGATCCTTAGGTCCGCGAATGTCTTCAAAATATAACATACCGGGTTGAGGAGCTTTGCCAAATAAAGTATAGCCAGGATTCTTGGCAAGCAAGGCATCTACATCAGCCTGTGTGCGTAAAATTCCTAAACTGTGATATCCAAGATATCCCATGTCACTTGACTTGCCGGTTGGATCAAGTTAAGTACCGATATT
>JBIQMJ010000530.1:0-2055 GCA_044463445.1 Segetibacter koreensis | reverse complement strand
TTTATTTCGGAAAAAAATGGTTAAAAGATAATTTTAAAGGATACAATACCACGGTGTATTATAATTCAGATGTTCCCGGACGAAGTCTGCAAATGCCGCAGTTAATGGCTAAGGCCGGAGTTAATGGGATGTTCTTCAGCAGATTTGAACGCGGCATTTATAATTGGTACAGTCCCGACGGCTCTTTCGTTACCGCATATTCACCTGGCCATTACATCGATTTTTATAACATACTGGCTAAAGACGATACTGCGGCGTTAAGAAGCATGGCCGAGGAAGCGATCTATTGGTTAGAAGATTTTAATAATAATCCCTCTGCAAAAAAAGCCATACCTGCTGTTTTAAATTATGAATTTGGGTGGAACCAGAAACCTGTACAAAATCTTAATCATTTTATTGATTTTTGGAATAACATTTCGACTATCGAAAATGAAAAAGGAGAGAAATTAAATATAATCCTTCCTCAATTTCATTTTGCCACTTTTGATAAATTCATAAATGCCATTAAAACTTCATCTACTATTCCAAAAATTGCAGGTGAGCGCCCCAATGAGTGGATTTATATTCACGGGCCATCACACCACTGGGCTTTGTCAGCAAGCAGGGAAGCAGATATATTATTGCCCGCGGCAGAAAAGTTTTGGTCTTCCATTGGCATGATTAATAAAAAGGCTTTTTATCCTGAAGAAGATTTCTCGAAAGCGTGGGAATCTAAAATCTATCCTGACCATGGGTGGGGAGGGAAAGAAGGTCAGTCGACAGATGATATTTTTCTTGCCAAGTTTGCGTTTGCAAAAAGGGAAGGCAGTTCATTGCTGAACGGAGCGATGCATAATATAGCCTCAAATATTGTGATGCCTAAGGGGAAGGGGATTCCGGTAGTCGTCTTTAATAGTTTAAGTTGGGAACGGACAGGGCCGGTAACAGTCACGATAAAACCGGATTCCAAATGTCGCTCGCTTGCTATATATACTACAGATGGAAAGCAAATTCCATTACAGGTTTCAAAGATTATATGGGATAAAAGTGGGTATATACAAAGTGCAACTGTCATATTCATTGCTACTGGCGTGCCTTCTATAGGCTATGCTACTTACTTTGTGAAATCCACAGAGGAAAAAGATAAGTCAAAAGGGCTTAAGTTTACTGATACATACGAAAATCAGTTTTACCAAATCCATTTCGGAAAGGCAGGAATAGATAAATTAATTGATAAATCCATAAATAAAAATATTTTGAGCGATAATGGCTTGGATGCTGGTGAAATATTTACTCTTAAATCGGAAGGTAATGGTGCAGGTGAATTTGCGGCTATTCAACAGCCTACTATGGAAGGTTTTGATAAGGTGAGCCATTACGAAACCAAATGGGACAAAGTTGAAGATGGGTTATTGTATACTGTTTTTGCATTTAGGCAGCCCATTCAAAACGCTGTAGTAGAGCAACGCATAAAAGTGTATAAAACTATAAAGCGAATTGATTTTAATGTGTCTTTGAAAAACTGGGATGGTGTATTATACCGCGAATATAGAATGGCGCTTCCCGTGAGTATCAGCAATGCAAAGGTGAGCTATGAAGTGCCGTTTGGAGTAGTCGAAATTGGAAAGGATGAATTGAAAAAACCTGCAGGCCAGATATATCAGACCATCCCCAAAAATATACATCCCAGGAGTTTACAAAACTGGATGAACGCATCAGGAAAGGACTTTGGCGTTACTTTAAGTTCTTCAGTTGCTGCCTTTGATTTTGTTGATATTACCGGTCATTTTTCTAATGCCACTTTACTGCAACCTATTCTACTTGCCTCCCGGAAAAGTTGCCATAGTGAAGGAAATGAATACCTGCAGACCGGGGACCATTTTTACAATTTCTCACTTACATCAGGTAATCCCGGTTGGGAAAACGGTTTTCAGTTTGGACGTGAAGCAAATGAGTCATTGCAGGCAATTGTAAACCCTGTTCAATTACTTGGGGCCAAACTTCCTGAACAAGAGAGCTTTGTTTCAGTCAATAAAAAGAATGTTATTATAACTACCATGAAAAAAGCAGAAGATG
>JBIQMJ010000529.1:0-2103 GCA_044463445.1 Segetibacter koreensis | reverse complement strand
TTATTTAAAATCGAATTGTACTAATAACAATTGAAATTTGATAACGATAAAATGTTGTAAATCAAATACAATTTTTTTCGAGTAATAGCATACTATATCATAAATTTGAGTGTTGGCAGTAATTTTAAACAGACCATGAAAAAGCAACTTCGTAAACCAGAACACTGGCAAGACTTTGAAGGACTTTGTAAAAAATTGTGGGGTGAAATATGGGAAGTACCAAATAAGATAAAAAAAAATGGTCGGCTCGGACAACCACAAAGTGGTGTTGATCTTTATGCAATTCCAAAAGGCGAACAAAATTATTGGGGAATACAGTGTAAAGGCAAAGACGAATACACAAATGCCAAGTTAACAACTCTTGAAATAGACACCGAAATTGAAAAAGCGAAAACCTTTAATCCAAAATTAGATGTGTTCATAATTGCGACAACTGCAAACAAAGATGTTGTTATTGAAGAGTTTGTGCGGAACAAGGATTTAGAAAGCAGACAAAACGGAAATTTTGAAATACTTCTATATTCTTGGGAAGACATTGTTGATTTCATAGAAGAAAATAGAGAAACATTCAATTACTATGTAAACCAACAGCAGTATAAGGACAACCACAATTTTAAAGTCTATTTTAATGACTTCAAAACAGAAGTAACAATTGAACCGACTTGTTTACGAACAATAAAACGTTACCGTTTAAAGAGGAAAATGACAGAATTGGCTTCAATGCCTGATTTCTCTTACTTGACAGCATTTTCAAAATTAAATAGCTTAAATAGTTTTAGTGGATTAAATGCGTTTAACAATGTGAACTACGCTTTGTGTGACTTTGAAATAATAATGGTAAATGAAGGAAGCAAAGTAATCGAAGATTGGAGAGTTTGTGTTGCATTTGAAAAAGATAGCTTTATTAAAATTACAGACACAGTTGGAAGTGGACCGATGGGCATGATAGATATTTCAGCGATTAAACACAAACGAACCTATTGTGAGAACAATGAAATACGATACCGACCTTTAGATGATAAACCTCTTGTTCAAAACGACAATAGATATTTTGAAGCTTGGGTAGAACCATTGCCAAAAGAATATGAGCTTAAAGTTTTTTGGACAATAATCGCAAGAGATTACAACGCAAATGGAGAACTTAAAATGATTGTGAAACCAAGATACGAAGATAGTTTTATTGACATTGAAGTAGATACTGAAGATGAGTTGAGAGAAAATGAGATAATTGAAATTAAATCTAAGAAGCATTATCCAAAAGAGGACAAAGACGACAAGGGCTTTAAATACAAACCAAGATGGTAGAAAAAAACTACTGCCAACACGTGCATTTGTAAAAGCATGGCTTGACAAACTGCAATTGTGCAGCAGTAATTCTTATCAGCTTTTGCGCAAGCCGACATTTCGCTATTCAATATTTGTATTTACCTTCAACATCAGTTTTTCAATTAAGCATTTGTACCAGGCTGACCAATCGCTATTGCCATGCCTTCACAAATGCTTCAACGTTAGCCGCAAGCAGACAGCAATTTATAAATTGACACTTCAAATATTTTTGCAATGATTAAGGTGACCATGAAATCATTAGTTGACGACTTCGGGTACTATTTCAAAAAATACGGCATAACACAAAAGCAACTTGAGGACTGCTATGAAAAGGACCAATCAATCGGTGATTATGCTTGGTCCATTTTTCAGAAAATCTTATCAGAAATTGCCATCGCCTATGAAAAGGGCACTATTAGCTTGCAAGACTTTTATAACAAGTCGGGTGACACATATCGACAAATGGCTTATTTATTAAAATTAGAAAGGAAAGATAGCAGAAGGATACAATCAGTCCAATTTGAAAATGAAATTAAGTATATGGAGTTAGCTTACTCAAACTTAATTGGAGTTAAAATTCTTTCATACGGTTGCTGTGACGGTTGTCATCCTTATAACAATAGAATATTGACAATAGAAGAAGCTTTAGAATTTGCTAAAACAACAGAGACAAGATGTCAACCGAGATTTGAAAAAAATAGTCGTTGTACACTCATCCCTGAAATAAAAGAAGACAAAAATAATCCGATTAAATTGATTAGGACATTTGGACATTAG
>JBIQMJ010000528.1:0-2135 GCA_044463445.1 Segetibacter koreensis | reverse complement strand
TAACTATGGTCGCACAACATCTTTTTTTTTATTTTTTTTTAACCGCACAACAGATAATATAAATAATTTGTTTGGTTACTTCCAGTAATTTTTAATAAAATATAATTGGAAATTGTTTTTCTTATTCCAATTAGTCCATCTCATAATTTATAATAAAAATGACAAAAAGTATTTTATTTATCCAAAATGTCATATATTTGGAGAAAGAAAATACAATGGCCCATCAAACCAAAAAAATAAAACCTTATTCAGCAACAGAAGATTCACCTTCTGTTGTGAATGAAGCGGCTCTTCAGTATAATGCATTGAGAGTAATTTTAGGTGGAAACAAAAGCCTGAAAAGACCTCTGAAAGGAGATTTTGATCTAATTAATCTTTCACGTGCGGGTGTTAAAAAGTCTACCCTTACATCACTGGCAAATTATCTTGGAATAACAATGGAAACCATGAGTAGCCTTCTTCATTCATCTTATCGGAATATTCAAAGAAAAGATGACAATGATCTTCTCGATACCTTAAAGACTGAGAAGGTTTTAGAACTGGCTGCATTTGCACAGCGTGGCATGGAGGTTATAGGCGATAAAGAATCTTTTGCTGAATGGCTTCATAGCCCTCTTGTGTCTCTCGGAAATAAAATGCCTCTTCATTTTTTAGATACTTCTTTTGGCATTCAAATGGTTACGAAAGTATTGGGCCGTTTGGAGCAAGGAGTTTATTCATAATTGACTGACCGCTTTATCATGGAAATTTACAGGATAAGCCAGGAATTATTTGCCGAAGATCTTTCGGGAAACGGTTCCAGACTTTTTGGTGGCCGTTGGAATAGCGAGGGTTATTTTGCTCTTTATACTTCATCCACCCGCTCGATGGCTTTATTGGAAACACTGGCACACACTCCTGCAAAAATGTTGGATATAAAAAATTACCAGCTTATATCGTTATTTGTTCCGGATAGTGCCGGCACTGGAAAAGTTTTATTATCATCGTTGCCTGAATTTTGGGATGCACCTGATACAAGATCTTTCACTAAAAAAATCGGGGATGCATTTTTGAAAGAAAATACTAATCTTTTGCTTGAAGTGCCCTGTGTGTTAATGCCTGAGGAAGTGAATTATGTTTTGAATCCTTTACATAAAGACATGAACAAAGTGAAGATACTGAACCGCCGAAGAATTTATTTTGATAAGCGGATAGAAGTGAATTTGTAATATTCAGGTAAAATAATTCTGATAGCAAACTGGTTGGGTTTAACTTTCTCTTTTACCTTCCAATAACAAATGCAAAGCATTTTCAAAATTTCCTGCGGCAGTTACTTGCCCCGAATTAACGAAGAAAATTTCATCTGCGCTTTCTATTGTATTCAGCCTGTGAGCTATAATTACTTTGGTCGTTGTTGAAGGTAGCTTTTGTAAAATTTCTTCCAATAATTTTTCTGTTATGGTGTCAATATTTGCCGTGGCTTCATCTAAAATCAATAACTCCGGTTTGCGCAAAACAGCTCTAATGAATGCAATTAGCTGTTTTTCTCCAAGGCTCATTGAATCTCCTCCGGAAATTATTGGAGTATCCAAACCATTTTCAAATCTTCCAACCAAACTCTCTAATCCTTCTTCACGAAGTAATTGATTGAATTGTTCTTTATTCAAAAGTTTATATGTTTCGTTCCCATACAAAATGTTATCCCGAACAGTACCATTAAATAAAAAGGGTTCCTGTAAAATAAACCCGATCTTTTTGCTAAGTTCAGATGCGTCGTAACTTTTTAAATCATTTCCATTTAAAAGAATTTCACCTTCAGAAGGATCATATAACCGCGAAATCAAAGAGGCTGTTGTTGTTTTTCCACCACCGGTCGGGCCTACAAAGGCATATGTTTTTCCTTGTTTCAGTTTAAAATTTATATCATGTAAAACTTTTTTACCACCGGGATATTGAAATGAAACATTTTTAAAATCAATTAAAGATCCGTTTTGGTTAGAATCAGATACAATATTTTTTTTCTGCTTCATATCAGATTCCAGGTTTAAAATTACAGATATTCTGTCCCAGGCTGCCATTGCTGTTTGAAAGCTGGCCCATAATGTAGCGAGTTGTTGGAGGGGTTGGTAAAAATATTGGATATAAGCAATGAAGCT
>JBIQMJ010000527.1:0-2138 GCA_044463445.1 Segetibacter koreensis | reverse complement strand
TGTGAACCATTTTGTTTCTTTTAAAAAATCATTTTATAATCGGACACCGGGAATAGATATTTCGCTACAAAGAGCGGTGGACCAGGATTTATATTTAAAGCTTTCTGAAACGGCACCATTTTATTTTATAGACAAGCCATTGTACAATTACCGTATTCACGATAAAGGAATCTCTACATCAAAAGTCGATCACGCTGTCTTTTGGTATTTAAAAGTGATTATGAAAGCGGAGGAAAGAAGAAGAATTAATCTGGAAGATGAAGTGGCGAAACTATTAAATAGAACTGATCCTAACAATCTCCAAATGAATTTAAACAATCCAAGATACTTGATATTAGCAATGAAAAAAGCTTTTAAAAAAAGCCCGCGGAAGTTTTTTAAAAAGTTATTTTTAAATAGGTATTGATATACTCAGAGGGAATGAACGACATTAAAGTGAGTGTAATTATTCCATGTTTTAACCAGGCATCATTTTTAAAGGAAGCGGTAAATTCAGTATTAGCGCAAACCTATAGCAATTGGGAATGCATAATCATAAATGATGGCTCTACTGATGATACTGAAGAGATAGCAAAAAAACTTATACAAGATGATAATCGGTTCATTTATAAAAAACAAAAAAATAAGGGGCTTCCGGGGGCGAGAAATGCCGGACTTGAACTTTGTACCGGTGAATATATTCAATTGCTGGATGCTGATGACGCATTACATCCGGAAAAGTTACAGAAACATCTTGCATTAATAAAAAAAAATGCTTTAGGTGAAGACGATGTGATTGTATCTTATTCTGAATATATATACGGTGATTATAAAGATATCTACACTACCTATCCGGCATCCTTCAATTGTCGATTTCTTTCTGATAATCCTGTAAAAGAAATTGTTTTAAACTGGGAAAATAAATTTTCTATAGCAGCGAATTGCTATTTTTTTTCCGCAAACATTTTCTTTGCAAAAGGAATTCGTTTTGACGAAGAAATAACTACCTGTGAAGATATCGATTGCTGGATAAGGATATTCCAATTAAAGCCGCATGTTCTTTTCCTGGAAGAAAAACTGGCATACTACCGAAATACTCCAGGTTCAATGTCCAAAAATATCGACAAGGTTTGGAAGGGGCACGTACAGGTAATGGAAAAACACATGGCATTGTCAGGAAAGAAATCTCAATTATATAAATGGGCGCGTTATAAGAAAAATGAAGTCTTGTTTCGTTACAGGAAAATTGGGAAAATGGACTGGTTTTACAAGTTGTATTTCGGCAAAGAATTGATTTCCTACTATCGCGCCAGGCTGTTGGCAAAGTTGCATTAAATAAATAAAACATCATCTAATCATGGATCGTTCGGAAGTTATTCAATACCTGATTAATAAAAAAAATTATAAGCGCTATCTTGAAATTGGCGTGTTCAACGGTGAGGTTTTCTTTAAGACCAGGGCCAGATATAAATTTGCTGTGGATCCTGTTTTTAGGTTTGTGAGAGAGACCAAATATAAAATGATGTTTAACAACCGATCTAATGTAAACGCAAGATATTTTACAAAAACCAGCGATCAATTTTTTAAGGAAGATGCCGCACGATTGTTTTCAAAAAAGAAGATTGATATATGTTTTATTGACGGTATGCATGAGTTTGATTTTGTAAAAAATGATGTATTAAATACACTCGGATACTTGGATGAAAAGGGAGTCATTGTGTTACATGATTGCAATCCTTTAACGGCGGAGTCAGAGGTTAATTATGCAGCATGGCAGAAACGGGGTTTGACGGGAGAGTGGAATGGAGATGTTTGGAAAATTATAGTTTATTTGAGAAGTATTCGTAATGATATTAGCGTATTTACCCTTGATACAGATCAGGGACTTGGAATTATTACATGGGGAACCCAGGAGAGGACACTAAATTTTACACAGGAACAAATCCGGCAGTTTACATTCAAGGATATTGACACAAACCGGAAAGAATGGCTAAACCTCAAACCGGAAAATTATTTACTGGAACGCTTTAAATAATTAAGATGCTTTTTACAGATAAATAACTCTTTTAAAAACTTTTGAAAGTAACTGTAATTATACCCGTTAAAAATGGCGCTCAAACTTTGGAAAAATGTTTGTCTTCTATCAGAAACCAAACGGT
>JBIQMJ010000526.1:0-2142 GCA_044463445.1 Segetibacter koreensis | reverse complement strand
AAAAAAGGCATTTACAATATCGCTGTATTAAATTGTAGGTTCAAAGTTGAAAGTTCAATTTTCGGTTTATCATTTCCAGGCTGCTTCGTTCTTTTGTTCATAATCACTGAAAGCTTTTTCAAGGCCGATCAATACCTCGGCAGACACTTCAAACAAAGCCTTTGCTGACCGGTCTTCTACTCTTTCAATATCTTTACGCAAGTGGTCAATTAGTACTCTAAACTCTTTCTTCACATTTGCAGTGTGTTCCATTGGATTACTCGTGTTCTTGTCTATCATAACATTTATTTTATTCGTTTGAGATATTTTCACGCGAGAACCGTTCCCTGAGTTTAAAAAATATTGCCACTAATGTTATGCCAGAGAAAGGGACCCATGAACAAATTTTCGGCCATTCCAAAAATCTTCAAAATTTCAGGATAGAATCATAAGACCAGAAAATTAACTTTCCGGTTCGCCTTCTTTATTTAGTAATTGCTTTCCGTTTTTTTGAATCAGGCAATTGGCGGTAAAATGAGTGCAATAAGACGCACCAGTTGCCTATTTCCAATATCCATTTATCGTATAACCATCTTCAGTTTCTATTCTTTTAATTCATTTTTGTTTCCCTCTTCCATTCTTTCACTTTCCTTCCATTTGCGGATTTTAGTAAAAGGTAATTTTAAAAGATGCCCGATTGTCAATTCATTTTTATCTGCATAAACCGGAACGCCGACAACAATTTCATCCTGCCGGATGTTTAATCTTATTGTCTTATGAATTCTATCCCAGAAAGAAAATATAGTTGAAAAATTGCTATCAGTTTCGCTCTTTACAATGGAATGATGTATGCCGTGCATTCTTGGAGTTACAATAAGCAGGTTCAATATTTTTTCAAACCGGAAAGGGAGCTTCATATTGCTGTGATGAAATTGAGTTTCAGCTTCAAAAGCAATTTCGTAAATCAGAACCACAAAAGGTGAAGCGCCAATTAAAAGAACGGCCGCTCCGCGAAAAAAGACAGAAGCGATTAATTCACCAAAATGAAAACGAAAAGCGGTAGTGATGTCGAGGTCAAGATCTGTGTGATGTACTAAATGAAACCGCCACATAAAAGGCAGTTTGTGAAGCAAAATGTGCCAGATGTAAAGAGAATAATCCAGCAATAAAAATGTAACAACAAATTTGAACCAAACAGGCGCATCATATAAATAGTTTACCCCAAAATGCCATTCCTGATTTCTAAACGCAAGCCAAACCATTGCAGGAATAAACAGGAAGCGAAGCAGTGCAAAGGAAGGGATGGAAACAATAAAATTGATGAAAATTCTTTTCCACCGGCTTTGAACCCTTTTTCTTAATTGAAATTTCGTCTCCAGAATAAAAAGAAGGATGAAAATCCCAATTAATATTTGTGAGCCATATGTATCGAAAATGGATTTAATCATCTTTTCTTAATTTTTTCCCCTCGTCTTCTTTTGTATGCAATGTTACATCTTTGTTCAATCCAAGTTTTTCCTGGTTTTTTGGCGAAGATCCTTTTGGAGCCTTGCCAATCATCATTTCAAAATAACGGATACCATCTTTTACACTTGCCCAAATATGCTTTGGTGGTTTATAGCCGTATGCCCTGTATTTATTAGGTTTCACCTTTCCTTTTTGCCCAACAAATTTGGAAAATTCATTTACCCAATTTTGAAACTTCTCCATAAACTCATCTTCTTTGATCATATCCTCTGCCTGGTCGTCGCTGTACTTTTTTCCTTTACCAGTCGTACAATGTTTCCATAAATGATCCGGCACCTCTACACCGCTATACCTGCATTGCCAGACTAAAGGTGCATAAGTATCACGCTCATTTTCGAAAGGCTCTTTTGCCGGATCGAAATAAGATTTATGTTGTAAGATTTTCGGCCTTCCTGTTGGGTCTATTTCATCTGCGCCTTCATCACCATAACAAAAGAAACCCGCCGTTCTTCCTTCCAAATGATTTAAACTCATTTGCTTCCATTCTTCCGTATGCTCTAACGCCATCGCCTTTTCAGGATTTTTATGATCAATCGTTTTTTCATCAGGATTTCCGCCATTCATACAAACCAAACGGTCGAACATTAATTTCAAATTGGAACTGCAGCCATACCAGTTTATCGGACCGATAATAGC
>JBIQMJ010000525.1:0-2158 GCA_044463445.1 Segetibacter koreensis | reverse complement strand
TATTACCATCGAAGTTCCTAAGGGAACCACTATTCTAAATGCTGCGCGTAAAATCGGGCCTTCCGTAGCACCGCCTACTATGTGCTATTACAGTTCTCTGGAAGGCAGCGGTGGAAAATGCCGGACATGCCTGGTTGAAGTGGCAGCAGGATCAACAAAGGACCCCAGGCCCATGCCAAAATTAGTGGCATCATGCAGGACAGAAGTAATGGATGGAATGATCGTTAAAAATGTGACCAGCGAAAGAGCTGTGGATGCAAGAAGAGGAATTGTGGAATATTTACTGATCAACCATCCGCTGGATTGCCCTATTTGTGACCAGGCAGGAGAATGTCCTTTGCAGGATCTAAGCTATGATCATGGCATAGTGGGAACACGATATGAATTTAAAAGAAGAACTTTTGTGCGTGAAGATATCGGCCCGTACATCCAGCTTCACATGACGAGATGCGTTTTATGCTATCGTTGCCTGATGGTGGCTGACCAGATCACTGATTCGAGAAGCCATGGAATTTTACTGAGGGGGGATTCATCAGAAATTTCCACTTATATTTCAAAAGCGATTGATAATGATTTCAGCGGAAATGTAATTGACGTTTGCCCTGTAGGTGCTCTCACTGATCGTACTGCCCGGTTTAAAAATCGTATTTGGTTTCTTAAGCCAATGGATGCTCACCGGGATTGCGATAAATGTTGCGGCAAGGTTACTTTATGGAAACGCGGTGAAGAAGTTTTTAAAGTTACAACCCGGATGGATCCCTGGGGAGAAGTACAGCGTTATGACGGAAAACCAGGATGGATTTGCAATACCTGCCGTTTTGAAAAGAAAAAAACTTCTGATTGGGTGATCGAAGGCCCTACCAAGGTGAAAAGGCATTCTGTGATTTCAACCAATCACTATGTGAAAAAAGTGGTTCCTCCTGATCCCTTAAATAAAGTACTTAATGGCCGAAGCCCTATGTTATTGATGAACATAAAAAATGTGAGTAAGGTAAATGCATCTGATATTGACCTGAGTATATTACCTGGCCCTGCTACGTCAACTACTTTTGTAGAACGGGATATAGAAAAGGAAATAAAAGAAACCCCTGCAGAAAGATTATCCATAAATGACCATAAAAAACCATAATAAAAATCAGTTTTCACATCATGAATTACAACCTGGTATTATTAAGCATAGATTGGCCATTGTTTATTGAGAAACTTATTTTAATTGTGGTGGTGGTAAGTGTTTCTTTGGTGGTTGCTATGTATTCTACTTATGCAGAACGTAAGGTGGCTGCTTTTATGCAGGACAGGAGAGGCCCAAATCGTGCGGGTCCTTTTGGTATCCTTCAACCGATGGCCGATGGATTAAAGCTTTTTTTCAAAGAAGAAATTGTTCCCAGTTTTTCTTCAAAATTCTTGTTTATTCTCGGGCCTATTTTGGCGATGCTTACTGCCATCATGGTGAGCGCAGTGATCCCCTGGGGAAATACTATGCATATTCTTGGAAGAGAAGTTTCATTACAAATTGCTGATATTAACATTGGTATCCTGTATATTTTTGGTGTAGTAAGTCTCGGCGTTTATGGAATTATGATCGGAGGTTGGGCCAGTAATAATAAATTTTCATTGCTGGGCGCGATGAGGGCTGCTTCCCAAATTATCAGTTATGAACTGGCGCTGGGAATTGCTTTGATTGCCCTGTTGATGCTGACAGGCACACTAAGCCTAAACGAAATGGTTCATCAGCAAAAGGACGGAACCTGGAACATTTTTAAACAACCTCTT
Organism: Segetibacter koreensis; assembly: GCA_044463445.1. Taxonomy (GTDB): domain Bacteria; phylum Bacteroidota; class Bacteroidia; order Chitinophagales; family Chitinophagaceae; genus Ginsengibacter; species Ginsengibacter koreensis_A. The sequence goes on along the minus strand of JBIQMJ010000525.1, from coordinate 385 downwards.
GGTTTTTTGATTTTTTTGGTCTGCGCATTTGCAGAAACCAACCGGACTCCATTTGATCTTCCCGAAGCAGAAAATGAATTGATGGGAGGGTATCACGCGGAATATTCTTCTATGAAACTGGGGTTCTATTTGTTCTCGGAGTATGTGAATATGTTTTTGAGCGGAGCAGTAATGACTACTTTATACTTTGGGGGATATGATATTCCTTTTGTTAATGATGCTAACCTGATTCATTCTATCGGAACCAATTGGGTGGCCATAATTGAAGGAGTGGTTTTATTCATAAAAATATCTTTGTTTATATTTTTATTTATGTGGGTAAGATGGACTGTTCCAAGGTTCAGGTATGATCAGTTGATGAATCTTGGCTGGAAGATATTGTTGC
>JBIQMJ010000524.1:0-2178 GCA_044463445.1 Segetibacter koreensis | reverse complement strand
CACTGCCTTCAATATCCAATTTTAATAGTCCTATGTTATCAATTCTATTTTTGTTTACAATATTGCCAATTGTTATCGCCGGTATCACATCTTCACCATTAATTTCTTTATCGAAAACCTCTCTGACAATAAATGACTCGCTACCAGCCTCTTTATTTTCAATTATTAAATCTGCATTTTTATTCCATATCCCATTATTATAACAAATGATATTTTTATACCTCTTTGTATTCATTAACAAAATTTCAAAATTTGACCTATCTGGTTCTATTGAGTAGATAGAGGCGTCGGGATATCGGTTTTTAAGATAAACTGTGGCCAAACCGATGTTTGCGCCGCCATCAATAATGGTTTTTGGATAACATTCTAAATCCACTTTTAGTTCTTCCCGTAAAAATAGCTGTGTAAAAATTTGAGTATCGCTAGGACTATTTCTTAAATAGATTGGATGCTGGCAGCCACGGACCGATACTTTAATCACTTTATTTTTACTTTTAAAAATTCTTTGCAGTATATAAAACACAAGATTTAACAATCCCAGGTTTTTATAATGAATAATTAAAACTTTGAGTTTGAATTTCATTAATTTTAATATCGAATTAAATATTTTAGGCAATGGAACGTTTGTGAAAAGCGAGAAATTATTACCAAACTATTTTAATAAGATTTTATTCAACAAAAGTGTAAGTTGACGTGTTACATTTTTTGCCGAATATTGTTCAAAAATTTGCAGATCAACGTGTTGGGGATCAAAGCCTTCAATAAAATGAAGAAATTCTTCGTAAAAAGCGGCGAATCGATTTTCAATTAATCTTGCTTCTTTTTCACCATCAAAATCTAAAACGATACCAGCGCGTGATTCGCGTATCACTTTCATTGCAGTGCTTTCTTTGTGCAAAATGGCCATTAGAGGTTTTTTACTGAGCACGCCCTGGTAAGTTTTGCTGGGCGTATAATGCGGTTCTGTGCTGCCGAGGATAAAAACAGCATCAGCGATATCAAGGTGGACCAATACATCCAAATAAGGAATTCTTTTAGGATATTCAAAAACTGTGGTTTGCCATAAACCATATTTTTCCGCAAGCGGTTTTATGTTATAGCTTTCATCATCATTGGCCTTGCTGCCTGTACCTATGAAATGAAATTCCGCCTTCGAAAATTGTTCACGGTTTGAGGCAATGGCAGCATAAACAGATTCCAATGGCTGGTAAGCTTTCGGCAACATTGCGCCTGCATATACAAACTGTATTTTATCTTTTTTATGCGCGAATAAATAAGGTTCAATTTTCAATCCGGATACGGCCGCGTGGTCCAATTCTTCACCTCCATATGGCATAGCGCCACAAACAGCTTGTTTTTTTAAATGAGGATTACGCTCTAAAACCCCTTCGTAATAACCTTCTGCCACACCAGTAATCAAAGAAGCTTTTTTGATGGCTATAGGTTCCAGGAATTTCGCTAATTGGGTACTGAACCAATGCCGTGAAAACAATTTATCACTACCCGGAAAATGATGTACCCATGGATCGATATAATCAATGCCGTATTTTATACCGGTGCTTTGATGAAGCCAGCGCCCAAGCAGTGCGCTATAAAAAGAAGGTATGGGTATATATAAAAAATCAAATTGCTCCTTATTTATTAATTGCTTTGCTCTTTTATATAATTGAAAAAAAGCCCGTAAGCCTATATCTCCAATCAATCTTGGTTTGGTATTTTTAAACGCAATTACCTTTTCGATTCGTAAGCCCTTGGGCAATAGCTTAACAAGATTCCAGTCTAAATTTTCTTCGTAATAATCTTCATGTACGGTTAATATAGTGGGTAGCCAGCCAAAAGACGGAAGGTGCTGTGCGAACAAGCGCGGCCGATGTACCCCGGCAAGATTGGAAGGAGGAAAATGAGGATAGAGAATTAGGATTTTTTTCAAGTATAATTATTCCAATTTTTAAGTAAACAAGCGGATTCATTTGCCCAGTTATTTATTCTAAATCTTTCAAATCTGATTTTCCGGTTGTTTCTTATAGAATCCAAAGTATTGAAAACCTCTTCCAGTATGTTGCCTGAATTATCTTTGGTATAATCAAAACAAATTCCCATATCTGGAAAGCTGTTAATAAAAGAACGTTGGCCTTTGGTATTAGTGGCTATCACATAAAGCCCTGCCTGTAAATAGGA
>JBIQMJ010000523.1:0-2196 GCA_044463445.1 Segetibacter koreensis | reverse complement strand
ATATTCTAAGTTTTATTTTAAAGAAAACAGAAAAATAGTAATAGAAAATTTACAGATTATTAGCCCCTGTAAAAGTGAATTATAATTTTTTTATTGTATTGAGTTATAATTGTTTACATCGAATTATTGAAACCCATATCCGTTTGTGATTAAGCCATTTGATTTAGAAACTGTTTCAGAAGATAAAGGGAATAAATATCTTGGCGGAATTCCACCATTGAAATCAGCATCTGTGTAACCTTTGAAAATATTTGTGGTGTATTGGTCTTCATTCGCAACAATATTAGCTCCCCACTTCGTTTTCTTATAACCCTGCGCTACCAAATCAGCCGCTTCCGAACCATTAGGATCGATATATCTGAATAATCCTCTTATGGCCAAATTGCGGTTACCCGAGGTAGAAAAAAATCCCTGAGATCCCCACAGGTCACAATTGCCGCGCCATCCGGGAAATCTTACAGGATAAGTAGGATCGCTCTCATCTACTTCACATTCGGTAGTAAGCATTTTAGTCATACCAAGATCAGCCACATTTACAGCTTTTACATAAATATAATTTGAAATGGTGTTGCCATTGGGAAAGGTATAATATCCGTTTGTTTTTAGTCCATCCACCATGGCTTCCTGTTTGTTCCGTAAAACTTCAATAGCTTTGGGAAGTCTTCCAGTACGGATTAAATCATAACGGATTAATCCCTCACCTGCCAATTCTAATTTGCGTTCATTCATGATCCCATCCTTCAGCGCATCGCCCGATAAGCCATTGATATAATTTGTCACTTTTTCGTCCTGGTCACCTGGTAAAAAGGCACGGCTGCGCACTTTCGTTAATTCGGTTTTTGCAGCGCCTTCATCGCCTAATTCCGCATCCACTTCTGCCAACATGAGGATTACATCAGACATTCGCATCATTGGCCAGTTGATACCTGATTGGCGTTGCTTGGCTGTCCATGGGTTAGCCATCCGGCTTTCATCCCATTTGTTATTCGGCAATCCACCTTTGTCACGCGAACCTGGCGTAAAATCGACAATCTTTTCAGAACAGGAACCCGAATTAACGGTAACTCCAACAGTAACATCACGTCTCAAATCTTTTGGATCGTAATCTCCATAATAGAAAGTCGCATACAACCGGCTTTGACCGTAAGATTTACATGGATAAGCATTCGATCCCCCGCCACCCGAAGGACGGCCAAAAGCATAAGGGCGTTCTGAAAATTTGCCCTGGGTTTCGCCGATTTCATATAAAGATTCCGGGCTTACCACCAGGTTCATATTGTATTGAAAATTAAGCTGGAAGGGGTTATCATAACCAGCGCCCCGATTGTCAGTTGTGATTAAATAGGCAGATCCGGGATTGTCAACACAAGCCTGTAAATACGTCTTAGCAATCTCGTAATATTTTTTATGATCAGAAAGGCGCACATATTTTGCATTCCATTTTTCCGTTCCAATCTGGTCAAATTTTACTCCCCCATAGTCGAAATCGGTCCTTCTAAGACCATAGCCTCCGGCAAACAGTGCCATTTTGCCAATAAAGCCTTCACAAAAAGTTCTCGAAAACCTTTCAGCATTGATACCACCCTCGCCCAAACGATACATTAATGGTTCCACCTTTATAAGGTTTTGAATTTCGCCATCATAAATTATATCACGGGAAATAAGTTTGGCGCTATCAGTTTGGCTGGCAGAATGAATAGAACTTGTAAAATAAGGAACATCACCAAAGTATCTTATTAATTGAAAATAGCTGAAAGCGCGAAAAACGGCCGCTTCGCCATAGAGCTGTGTCCAGTCGTTGGGAGTGCCGGCAGATTGAGCGGTTTTATAATCAGGTTTTTCCGCAATTGCTTCCATTATGATATTTGCGCGATTGGCAATTTTATACCAGTTTGCCCAGCCACTCACTGAATTGCTATAATCATCTGAAATTTCCGTGGCATATAATCCTTCCGGAATATGGCGCATTTGTGCATCATAAGTTTCCGGATGATGTTCCACATCAGAACCTACTTCGTCAATATCGTAAAATAAGCCATTGTTTGCGCCGCGCCATAGCTCGTACATGCCAATCATTACTTTGTAAGTTTCACTCGGAGATGAAAAAACAAAATCTTCATCAACAGAGGATGGCGATTGTACTTCTAAAAAATTCTTTTTGCACGACAAAGCTCCAAGAAGAACAAAGGCGAAAAA
>JBIQMJ010000522.1:0-2203 GCA_044463445.1 Segetibacter koreensis | reverse complement strand
ATCTTGCTTTTGAGTATGCATTTGATAATTTAGGAGTAAGATATTTAGATGGATTTTCTGGATTTAATAATAGAACTTTTAAACCTGAAGGTTTTGATTATGATATTTTTTACCCTGGTTCTACCACACAAGGTAGAGTTAATAGAATTGAAAAAGTTATTAAATATTTTAAGCTTCATGGTTCGCTTACATGGATCGCTGAGAAGCCAGAACCTCAAAATATTTACGGCATAAAAGAATATCCGATTGATTTTATAAGAAGTAAAAAAGATAGTGATGATAATATTTTCAATCAGTTAATGATTTACCCTTCAGCCACAAAGAAAACATACACTTTAGAATATCCATTTTCAGAATTGTTCCGTCAATTTGCTAATTCAATAATTCAATCTCAATCGGTTTTATTCACGTATGGCTACTCTTTTGGGGATGAACATATTAATGATATCATAAACCAGGCATTGTCTATTCCTTCTTTTACATTAATTATTATAGATTATTATGGCACAGGTTCAGAGGTGAAACCAAATAAGAATATAAGAAGATTAAAAGAATTAAATGACCCGCGAATCATAATAATACAAGGCGAGCATTATGGCGACTTTCCATTTTTTGTTCAAAACCTTTTGCCCGATTTAGTTGAAATGGACAATGATTTTAGGCTTGCATCAACCTTGAAGAAGTTGTATGAGGAAAAAGAAAATGATAAAGAACAAAATATTGAATCTACTAATTCTGAAACATAAAGTATATGTCCGAGCGTAAAATAGGGAAAGTAATTTCCGTAGATAGCTTTAGAATTGTCGTTCAACTTGATAATGATATTAAAAGCCTTTATAAAAGTGGCTTTAACGATATTTATGAAATTGCACGAATTAATTCTTATTTAATTATTCCAGTAGGATCGGATAAATTAGTTGCGATAATAACGAGGGTTAAAATTCAAGATGAAACTGAAATAGAAAAAACAAGCGGTTCTATTACTCTTCCTAAAGCGGAACGTTATTTAATAGCGACACTTTTAGGAACCATTGAAGGCAAGGATGGCAAATCACAATACATCCAAGGCATTTACAATTATCCAATATTGGATAACCCAGTTTGGTATGTGGTAAAGGAAGATTTAGATGAAATATTTGATACTGAACAAAAAAGTTCCATCGACTTTAAAGAGGATTATTTTCTACCTATTGGAATTTCCCCTGCATTTAATGATTATAAGGTTAAAATAAATCCTGATAAATTTTTTGGAAAACATGCGGCAGTGTTAGGTAATACAGGTTCAGGAAAATCTTGTACCGTCTCTGCATTAATACAGAGTTTGTTTAATTATACCTACCCAGAGAATAAAAAACTTCAATCTGCGAATATTATAATATTTGACACAAATGGTGAGTATAAACAAGCCTTTACAAATGAGAATAAGAAAGGTGTAAAAATCCCGGAAGGAATTAATACGTTTTATATATCTAGTGAAAATTTTAAAGTTCCTTATTGGTTTATGAACTACGAAGATGCAGATTACTTATTTCAACCAAGCGCGTTAACGCAAGCTCCAATATTTAAAAGGGCGATCGGCTTAGCGAAAGAAGGTGTGACGATTGATCCTCAAAAAACATTGCCTAAATCATATGAAAGCTATATTATAAAAATTTTTGAAAGTGAAGATTTATTTATGGAAAAGTATCACAAAGTCGGGTCAGGTTGGAAAATTAATCCAGATAATCCAATTATAAATTTAAGCCATGAAATTCCAGAGTCTTTCCCTGACTTGAAGAATATTTTATTTCAAGTGGGACAGGAATCTGATAAGGTAAAAACTTTAAAACTCCAAGAACAACTTTCAATTATTTTTTCAAAGTATTTAACAGGAAAAGAAGCAAAAAAAATTCAAACATCATCCTCAATAGATTTTCCAATATACTTTAATTATGAAGAGCTTATAACCAAATTTATAGATATAGCTATAGAAGAAACAGAAGGCTCAAGTCAAAAACTAAAGGAAAATATTTCAACTCTCCGACTTAGACTACACTCTTTTTTAACAGATGAGCGAATTGGCAAGCCTTTATTATTAAAGGGAATTGATATATCAGAGAATGACAAAGATGATTTCCTTTTGAGTAAGTTTTTATTGTTTTTATTAGGTTATTTTTTTTGTATCCCAGATGAAAAGCAGAATTGTATATTTTCAGATTACTAC
>JBIQMJ010000521.1:0-2203 GCA_044463445.1 Segetibacter koreensis | reverse complement strand
TGAACTCTGTCTCTTACAGAAATAGTTTGATCATTATCCCTGGACAGCAAAATATTTATGTGCTCGTTTGAATTCAGTACGGCAATTTTTTTTGCTATCGAAAGCGTGATATCTTTTTCTTTCAAACCGTTTGCAGAATGGGCACCATTGTCGTCTCCTCCATGCCCCGCATCTATTACAACGGTGATTGTTTTTCCATCATAAGAATTGATGGATTGGGAAGAGTTAACTTTCAGCGTAAAAGCAAAAAATACAATGGCTGCCAGTGGCAAAACAAGTAAGCGGCTATAGTAGCTTACTTTCGGATTTTTATTTTTTGAGAGCATCATAATTCTTCTTTTTATGGGTGAATAAAAAAAATTGTTACTGATAGAAAAATTTTGTCCGGGATAAACGGTTTGCAATATCATTTCCGCCAAGGCGTTGACATCGCTGTCTTCCAGCGCTTCCTGGTCAGCAACAAATTCATGAATCATATACAATTCTTTACGCATCAGCCAGAAAAATGGATTAATCCAGAAAAAGATCAAAACAAGGTTTATGAAAATCTTATCGTAAGAATGTTTCTCTTTTATATGAGCTATTTCATGATTGAAGATTTGTTGCCCTGACTTTGAATGAAGATCAATCGCTTTGTTCCAGAAAATATTTTTGAAGAAAGAAAAGGGAGTCCCTTTTGCATTGGTGTTAATAAAACTGATTTTGTCAATTCTTGTTGCAGGAAATTTTTTCTTAAGCCTTTTTATTTTATATAATGAAATAAAAAAGATGGTTAAGAAAATGATAGAGACCAACAAATAAGCCGATTCTGTAAGGTTTTGGGTATTGATTTGAAAGCCATTGCTTTTGCTGTATTCAATCACTGCTTCATCGCCATAACTGATGGTTTGCAAAACCTGGATCACGGTCCCTTCATCGCTTTTATTTTGAAAAATATTAATTTTCATCACCGGCGCAATGAGAGAAATGACGATCGCTGCCAATAAATAAAAACGATTCCAGCGATGAAAAACTTTATTTCTCAGTGCCAAAAAATAATAGCCGCATAAAATGCCGGAACAGATGATCACTTTTAATAAATACCACGCAAGAGTTATCATGATAATTTTTTTTGGCCAGAACCGAAGGTCAGACCGGTTAAAATATTTAATGAATCGCGGATGATCTTATTTCTCTTTTTTCAATTGCTTCACGAGCATTTCCAGTTCTTCAATGCTGAGATTATTTTCTTTCACCATTGAAGAAACAATATTGCTGAAAGAGCCTTCGTAATATTTTTTCACCAGAGATTTTACTCTTCCTTTTGAATAAACCTCTTTGCTAATGAACGGATAATATTGATGCATTCTGCCGACCACTATGATTCCAACAAATTCTTTTTCCATAAGGATTTTTAATATAGTGGCTACCGTATTTTGATGCGGCTTAGGGTCGGGCATTTCATTTACTATGTCTTTCAAAAAAGACTTTTTGAGCTTCCAAAGTGCTTGCATCACTTGTTCTTCGGCTTTTGTCAATGTCTTCATTTAGATTTTTTTTATTTCAGGTCAAAAATAAACTAATTTTTTAGTTTACAAACTATTTTTTTAGTTTCGGTAAAAGAAAATGAATTACTCTTTGTAAGCCTGGTATCATTTTTAATTATCAATGGTTTGCAAACCAGGTTGAAAAGATATTTTAACAGTTGTATAATATTTGTTTCAAAAAAAATATAATTATACAATTAACTTTACGGCAGTGAGTAATAAAAAATAAGCCATCACTTATGCCAGATGTTATTGTTGAATTAAAAAATGTAAATATTTACCAGGGTGATTCCCTGATACTTTCTGATGTAAATATTACGGTAAACCGTGGAGAATTTGTTTATCTTGTAGGTAAGACCGGTACAGGAAAATCCAGTTTGCTGAAGACATTGTATGGCGATCTTGACTTTCGCGAAGGAGAAGGAACTGTAGTGGGATTCGACCTTCATACATTAGACTGGAGAAAAATACCTTATCTGCGACGCAACCTGGGCGTGGTTTTCCAGGATTTTCAATTACTCACTGATAGAAATGTGAATCATAATCTGAAATTTGTTTTGAGGGCAACCGGCTGGAAAGATGATAAGCTAATGGACGAAAAAATAGCGGATGTACTTGATAAGGTCGGGCTAAAAACGAAAGGTTTTAAAATGCCTTTTGAGCTTAGTGGCGGTGAA
>JBIQMJ010000520.1:0-2206 GCA_044463445.1 Segetibacter koreensis | reverse complement strand
TGATAAAAGCTAATTTAAGAAAAAATTAATTATAGGGATAATGACTTATCTCAAAATTTGTCCCAACAAATCCCAGTTAAATTTTGAAAGCACAGTCAGATGATTTGCATCTTTGTCGAGTTTTGCAAAAAATAATTTATGTTTTTCAATTAGCAAGATTAGTATTAACATATAAGAAATAGAATCATAAATTATTACATTTTTAAAATTTTGCTTTGTCTCGGTATTAACTATACCTCCTAAATTATGGACTACCATTTCCGTTACATCAACAACATCCGTCTCAATCATTTGAACGTGACTACTTAACATTAAATTGAGAAAATTTGAATGAATATATCGTGAACTGTCCTCGTAAAATTCTTGTCTAATCTGTAAATATTCATCCCATATTACTTTAGGCATATTGTTATTGGGCATTTCTTTAACTTCCACAATAATCTTTTGTGTCGATTTTTTGATAGTATTAAATTTAAGAGTTTGAAATATATTTTTAGGGTCTTCAACAGTGTTTTCTTTTTTGAAGAAGTTATAGAATTCTTCATTCCCCAAAATGCAAATGCATAATTCTGTCAATTCAATAGTATTTCGAAATATAACTTTAGCCTGATAATCTTTTCCGTTTGAAAGAAGGTCATTTAAAACGATATAATTATTAGTGATGATGGTAAATATTTTCCAATAATCATTGATAGAATTATAGCTAAATGAATTCTTCGAAAAGTCCTTTTTTGCTTTTGTTGATTTGTCAAAGTAATAGTGTAGGGATATTACTAATTGAGAATTCTTAAGGATAAGGAATCTAAAGTATTCTCTCTCTAAAGCAAAGTTCTTTTTGTAAAAATCATTTATGAATTTGAAATGTTTAAAGTGCTCTTGAATTGCTTTGTTTTGTTCCTGAAAAGTATCATAATTGTAATAAAAGGGAAGAGTTTCGAGTTCCTGTGTCAGTTTTCTCCGATTGCAGTTAAGAGTCTTGTCATAAAATTACTGACAGCAGTTGTTTTTATATTTACATTAATTAAGCTGCATAAATGTCGTGCATAAACGAAAGATTAAAACGATTCTCAATATTTTTTCATTTATGAGTATAACAGTTAGGCGCAAACGCGATTATTTTAGAAAATAAAAATTCTCTTTATTTTTTCGTTTACTCCAAGCTATTCAATATAACAGTCAGTCACAAAAGCAAATTGTATTTATTAAACAAAAAACATCTTCCATATTTTTCCGTTTACTGTTCTATAAAAGCCATTGCAAATCCCATCTTTAAAATTTCGGGCATACTATTTTTTATGTTGATATTGATGGCGCTTTGCTGTTTCATCAATAATAATTACTACGCCTAAATCAACAGCTTTTTGTAATTCTTTTGATAAGACAGAACTGTTAGTTTTGATATTATAATCCTCTATAAGGATATCCACTAACTCGCCAGTGGTTTTTGGCTTCTTTAGGAAGCCATCGGGAATTAGTCTATCTGTAATTGCTATCAATAAGGTGGGCTGTTTATCCAATAGTTTTCGCTCATCTCTGATTCCATACTTTTTGTGATATTCCTTGATTCTACGGCGAAGCTCAGGTTCCAATGGAAGCTTAATAACTTTTGTGATAGGTAAAGCAATCCCAAGAAATCCAATAGTTTTCATAACAATATCAAAAGTTGCAGCTTTGCCTTTGAGGATATTTTTAATAGTTCCAGGTGATGCCTCGACAACTTCAGCTAATTCTGCTTGAGTAATATTGAGCTTACTTAAAATATCTTTAATCAGCTCGCCGATTTTTTTCTTCTCTGTATCTGCCAAATTTTGCATAAACAAACTGACAGAAAAATAAAATTTCCGAATAGACAAATATTTGTCTATTCGGAAATGTATTCATATATTTGTTTAAGGATAAAACTATAAAGAGGTTTTTGCTTGATCATTTAGCCCACGAAACGGTCAAATTAAGTGTTCGCGATGATTTAAGTAAAACTCCCAGTCCTTGTTGTACATTAGCACAATAAGGCTGGGATTACTTAATCTTGCGAACAGCCTTTCAGAAATGAAAGGTGGGCTCTTGACCGTGCCCGTGTGGCGGAGGCGGTAGTTCCGGCCTTATTGTTTTTATAAAAGTCCAACTACTGTTTTGTTGAGCAAAAACGCATCTATACTTTTCGATGCGTTACAGACTGCAACAATACAATGCTTTTTTTTCCCCTGTT
>JBIQMJ010000519.1:817-2206 GCA_044463445.1 Segetibacter koreensis | reverse complement strand
AGGAGCTGGAGCATTAAGAGCGTTGGATTTTTATATGGAAGGCGATCAACGTGATAATTGGGAGTGGGATAAAGAAAATAGAAATTGGCTTAAAAAAGTTCCAATGAAATGAAAAATCAAATCTTCATTCATATCAGCAAGAACGAAATAACCAACAAAAGGTTAGTAAGACAGGCTTTTGATTCTTTGAAAGACGGAAGATACCAGGTTACAATTGAAAGCAACAATAATAGATCCAATCCGCAAAACGCATACTTACATGGCGTGGTTATACCACTTGTTTTTGATGGCCTTAGAGACGCAGGATTTGATGATGTAAGAGATAAAGAAGATGCAAAGCTGGTTATTAAAACTTTGTTCCTGACAAGAAAAATTCACAATCCAGAGAACGGCGATACAATACCGATAATCAGAAAGACAAGTGAATTAACCACAACTGAAATGATGCAGTTTATTGATGAAGTGATAAAGTGGGCCGCTGAATATTTGAACGTACAAATTCCGCTTCCTAATGAGCAAATGGAAATGTTTAAACCGGCTATTGACACATACGACCATTCATTAAAAGCGACAATAATAGAATAAAAATGAAAGAAGTAAAAACACAATTTGGAACGGCAGTAACAGCAGATTTTGAAGAAAGTACTTGGACGTTTAAGATGCCTGAAGATTTCAGTGTATGGCCTGGAAACTTCGCGATAGTTGATATAGAAGTTTATAAACAACTTGTAAAAGTGTTTTGTGAAAATTCAGATAACTCAGATTTAATAAAACTTCTTTAATGCTATCCGAATATTTAAAATCAAGACGTGAAATAGAATGCTTTGGTAAAGCTAAACCGGAAGAAAAGAAAGTGTATCGGATTCCGAAACAAAGTAAGAAACGCAAATCAGAAGATAAGGTTTACCTGAAAAAGAAAAAGGAATATCTCACGGCTCATATCAGGTGCGAAGTTGAAGGGTGCAATAGAGTTTCAGAATCCTTGCATCACAAAAAAGGAAGGGTAGGAAAGAACCTTTACGATGAGCGTTTTTTCATGGCAGTTTGTAATGAACATCATAGAAAAATAGAAGATTTTCCTGATTGGGCAATTGAAAACGGTTATTCATTAAAAAGATTAAATGTTGAAGCATGAAACTCTTAAAAATATTTTCCATCCTGTTTGTAATCGCAATAATTTATTTCTTGATAATCCTTGCTGCAACAGGTGGGCATATAGCTTTTTTAAATTTTTGATTATGAATCCAAATTATTCTTACGAAACATCTTACGCGCCTTATCTGGAAAATAAGGCACTCAATAAACGCAGGCAGCAAGATGAAATATTACAGTTCATTAAAAAAGGTGCAAATAATCTTTTACAGATAGCCGAATTATCAAAAATACCAC
>JBIQMJ010000519.1:0-807 GCA_044463445.1 Segetibacter koreensis | reverse complement strand
ACCGATCTGATTGAAGAAAAGCGCGCCAAATACGAAGGCTTTACAATTTACGCAGATAGGAAAAGAAAGCGAATTGTCGCAATCAAGCCAGAAATAAAAATTATTCAAAAAGAATTGTTTAACTAATGAGAGGCAGACCACGAACAGAATTATCAGCAAGCGATAAAAAGTTTATCGACAAGAATCACAATCTTACCTACGTTGAACTTATGGATAAATTAAACTTATTCAGTGTTCATAAAGTAAGAGAATATTGCCAGGCTAAAGGCTACAAGAAACCGCTTGAATTAACAGAAGAACAGAAAGATTTCATCCGGTCAAATTATCAAACAATGACTGAAAGAAACATCGCAAAAAGCCTGGGAGTTCCAAAATATCATGTCCAAAAATTAAAGTCAGCAGAAGGTTTAAAACGGCACACATGGACTAAGGAGCCTGAAGATGAAGTATTTTTTAATGTTGAAAAAAGATGGAGCTGGGTAGCGTAAAAAAATTGATTAAATGTTTGTTTACTGAAATGAAAATACTTGCTAATTGTGGTTGTGAAATAAAAAAGAAAGAAGCAATGTATTGCTCTAAATGCGGCAATATATTTTGTCCTAAGCACCTTTTCTTTTATGTGGACGGCAACAATATTTCAATCACTAAAAATTCAAAGCCTCATTGCGAAAGGTGTTATTTAATTACTTACGGGAATAAATAGAAAATGAAATTATAGAAACAACATAAATTTTAAAAGGCTGCATAATGAATAACAATGATTTTTTACAAACTCCAAAATACATAATTGATGCATTAGGAGGAAGA
>JBIQMJ010000518.1:0-2209 GCA_044463445.1 Segetibacter koreensis | reverse complement strand
CAACCCGTAACCATCTTACGATTAGAGAATACGGTCGCCATATTCAAAAAATGGCGGAGTATGTGTTGACAATCGAAGATCGTGAAAAGCGGCAGAAAAATGCAAACGCGCTTGTTGAATTAATGGGTTTTTTAAACCCTCAACTAAAAAATGTGGAAGATTTCCGTCATAAATTATGGGATCATCTTTTTTTAATAACCGATTTTAAGCTGGATGTAGACAGCCCTTACCCCATTCCTACCCAGGAAACATTAAGGCCCAGGCCCGATCCGCTTCCTTATCCAAAAAGGCATCCGAAATACAATCATCTCGGTAAAAATATTGAGATAGTAATAGATAAAGCTTTAAAGGAAGAAGATCCTGAAAAGCGCCAGGGCTTTGCCAATTCGATCGCTTATTATATGAAACTTACTTACAGCAACTGGCATAAGGAACTGGTTCATGATGATAATATTCAAACAGAATTATCTTCTATCACCAAAGGCGAGCTTGAATTTAATAACCGTCCATTCATAAAACACCGCGTAGAAACCAGCCGTGATGAATTTAGCGGAGGCAAATTCAGGAAAAATTTTGGCTCAAGGAATAACCGCAATCAAAACCGGGATAATAGGACCAGCAGGAAGTTTGGAAAGAAGAGATATTGATGGAGAGCCACAGTACAAATTGGAAAGAAGATATGAATTAGAAATGATTTTATAATTAATGCAAGAATAAATTCATTGGAAAAAAATAATCGGATAAGTTTGCAACCCTGGCACATCATACCTGCCGGGGTTTTTAATTGTAATTTATATCAAATCAGATGGGTTCTTTTGAAGTAACAGGCGGAAGAAAATTAAAAGGAGAAATAACTCCCCAGGGCGCTAAAAATGAAGCGTTGCAGGTTATTTCGGCAGTGTTGCTAACCCCGGACAAAGTAACTATCTATAACATACCGGATATCACTGATGTAAACCTTCAAATAGAATTGTTAGAAGAATTAGGCGTTACAGTAGAAAGGATCGACAGGCATACTTGTTCGTTCATAGCCGATAAGGTAAATACAGATTTTCTTTCCTCGAATTTATTCCAGGCAAAAACAGGACGTTTAAGGGGAAGTGTGATGTTAGCGGGACCAATGCTGGCCCGGTTTAAAACGGCTTACATTCCCAAGCCGGGAGGAGACAAAATCGGACGCAGAAGGCTGGACACGCATATCATAGGCTTTAAAAAATTAGGAGCCGAATTTGATTATTTTTCTAATGAATCCTTTTTTCACCTGCACACCCGCCAATTAAAAGGTACTTATATTTTATTGGAAGAACCCAGCGTTACCGGAACAGCCAACTTAATAATGGCCGCTGTTTTAGCGGAAGGCATCACCACGATTTACAATGCGGCCTGTGAACCTTATATTCAACAGCTTTGCAAAATGCTCAATACTATGGGAGCAAAAATTTCCGGTATTTCGAGCAATATGCTTACGGTTGAGGGAGTGAATAAACTGAGCGGAACTTCTCATACCATTCTTCCTGATATGATTGAAGTGGGTTCTTTTATCGGAATGGCAGCGATGACGCAAAGTGATATTGTTATTAAAAACGCAGGTATTCCACATCTTGGCGTTATCCCTGAAAGATTTCAGCAATTAGGAATTAAAATGAATTTTTCGGGCGATGATATTCATATTCCTGAACAGGATCTTTATGAAATTGAAACTTTTCTTGATAGCTCCATGCTCACTATTTCTGATCATCCCTGGCCCGGATTAACGCCGGATCTTTTGAGTATTATTCTTGTAGTGGCCACCCAGGCACAGGGAAGTGTATTAGTACATCAAAAAATGTTTGAAAGCCGTTTGTTTTTTGTAGATAAAGTAATAGAAATGGGCGCTCATATTGTTTTGTGCGATCCGCACCGCGCAGTGGTGGTAGGCCTTGCACGAAAATTACCACTTCGCGGGATAACCATGAGCAGCCCTGATATCAGGGCAGGCGTTGCTTTATTAATTGCTGCATTAAGCGCCACCGGCAATAGCACCATTCAAAATATTGAACAGATAGACCGTGGATATCAAAATATAGATGAAAGATTGAGATCGTTAGGTGCGGAAATAACAAGGAAAAAATAAATTGAAACTGAAGAGTGTACTGGAAACCAGTAGACAAAGAAATTTCGCTGATTCCTGATTTATAATTTTTGAAACAGAAAAATGGAAAAAAAATAT
>JBIQMJ010000517.1:0-2221 GCA_044463445.1 Segetibacter koreensis | reverse complement strand
GGAGACGTACTTGCTTACGCATATTACATTATCCTCTTGCCCATGTATCAATATCATCTATACTTCCACCTTGCTCCTTAAAATCATCATAATCTCCCAACTGGCCATCAGTCATAGCGTCAAAATACATTGCTTCAGAATGATTGTGTTCGGTTACATTTTCCGAATCATCCTGATGATTGTAGCGGAAATTATCACTTACATTGGTACGTAATAATTTCTCATTTCTTTGCCGTGCTATATGGTTGATTAGGAGTTTGATATCGGTGGGACATTCTGGGTCATCTACTAAATATTTTTCCCCTATAGGAACCTGGAACATATCGGGCAAAATGCGCATATAACTTGAATATATTTTTTTTAAAACTGCAAGATCGAAGGCTAAAAAAGAATTTTCTTTCTTGATTTCCTCTCCATTAATTTTACAGTGAAAGTTGGAAAGTTTAAAAAGATTTGAGGCTAACAAAATTTTGAGTTTATTTGCTTCCATTATTATAATGTTACTTATTAATGAATAAAGCTACAAAATTTGCATGTATGCTTTCTATCTACAAAAAATCATTATAATTAAGAAGAAAGGAAGCTATAGAAGCTTAAGAAGGTTGGGAATGAGTTTGCGTTACGTCAAAAAAAAACTGCAAAATCATTTTTAGTTAACAGAAATGTAAACTTATTTAGATTCTACTATTCCGTTCGTGGAAACACGAAGCTCGGAGGAGAAAAATCGGTTACAATATTTCTTTATCCATCAGGTGTTCGATTATTGGCCTTTAAAAATTCACACTTTTTTATATTTGCAGATTTCGGTTCGTGAGGACACGAACCGAGGAGGGGTCATTTTGTTTCTCAGCAATGTCTCCGTCATCTATTTTCAAACTGAGTTTATCCCCATCGGGACATTGCGTATATGACGAACTCCTGGTTTAACCTGTTTGATACCTAATCAATCTTCCGGGCTGTTTCCCAGCAATGTCTTCGTCATCTATTTTCAAATTGAGCTTATTCCCATCGGGGCATTGCGTAAATGATGAATTCCTGGTTTAACCAGTTTGATACCTAATCAATCTTCCGGGCGCAACGCCACACGATCTTTCCGGTAGATAAAAAAAATATTCTCGAAGTGAGACGTTGCCAAAAAAAAGAATTAAATTTTTCACCCCACCAATCCATTCGCCATCAACTCCGCCTGTCTCAAAACTGTCTCAATTGCTTTTGCCTGTTTATCCGGTGGATAGCCATGTTTGGTAAGGGTGCGTTTTACAATTACCATCATTCTTGCCCTGGCGCTTTCACGAATGCTCCAATCAATTGTGGTGTTAGCCCTTATTTTATCTGCAATCTCTTTGGCGATCTCTCTGAGGGTATCATCGCCCAAAACTTTTACCGCGCTGTCGTTCACTTCCAATGCATCATAAAAAGCCACTTCATCCGGCGTTAGTCCAAGCCTCTCCCCTTCTTTATCTGCCTCTTTAATGTCTTTTGCCAGTTTTATCAGTTCCTGTATTATTTCGGAGGTTGATAATAAATTATTCTGGTATTTTTTAATTGCCCGTTCCAGCATTTCCATTAATGCACGGCTTTTTACAAGGTTGGTTTTTGCACGGGTTTTAATCTCATTATTCAACAAACGTTTCAATAATTCAAAAGCTAGGTTTTGATGTTTCATCCCTTTTACTTCCTGCAAAAATTCATCAGAAAGAATGGAAATGTCCGGTTTCTTAATTCCCGCCGCATCAAAAATGTCAATCACTTTATCCGATGCCAATGCCTGGTCAACTATTTGCTTAATCGCTGTCTCAATTTCTTTATCAGACTTTCCCGATCCGGTGCCATCAAACTTCACCAGTCTTGCTTTCACTGCCTGGAAGAATGCCACGTCATCTTTTATAGCCATTGCTTCTTCGTCAGGAATGGTTAATGCAAATGCCTGGCTTAATAAAGTTACTTCCCTTACGACACGGTCTTTGCCTTCATCCAATCCTAAAATATGTTCTTCTGCCTGCAAAATGATAGACAGTTTTTCTTTTGAATCTGCATGAAAGAATCGCCTGTAATTAAAAAGCAGACTGTTCTCATAATAAGCCTCCGGTTCTTCTGCAAGGATATCATTTCTTGTTTTTGTTTCTTCATTAAACATCTGCTTTACCACTTCCATTTTCTCCAACATCAGTTCTACAGCCTTTTCTAAATCTTCTGTAGGATTTCCTTTACCACCGGCAGC
>JBIQMJ010000516.1:0-2223 GCA_044463445.1 Segetibacter koreensis | reverse complement strand
GCCGATATAGTTCCTATTACCGGTGAAAACCGAGTCCTTGCTTATTTAGGATTACAGCAGTTAAATACTTCTCCCTGTGCAGGAATAAAAGCCCTTATTGAATTAAGCCAGGTTGAAAAAAAATTTTCAATTAACAATCTCGTATTTATTATTGCCCCACGCGTCAATGCCGCCGGAAGAATGGATGATGCTTCAAAGGCAGTGAAAATGTTTATTGAGGATGATTTTGTAAAAGCCAAAGAATATGCTGAAATGCTTCACAGCGATAATAGCGATCGTAAAGACGCAGATACAAGCATCACTGAAGAAGCCCTGGCAATTATTCAAAAAGATCCTGAATTGATTTCAAGAAAAACGACGGTGCTTTTTCAGTCGCACTGGCATAAAGGTGTAGTGGGTATTGTGGCGAGCAGATTGATAGAAACCTATTTTCGCCCTACAGTGGTTTTGACACTTGGAGAAAACATTGTTGGAGGAAGCGCACGTAGTGTTCCGGGGTTCAATTTGTATGAGGCTATTCATGCCTGCCGTGAACACCTGATAGGATATGGCGGCCATTTTGCTGCAGCAGGAATGTCTATGTATCCTGAAAATGTGGAGGCCTTCAGCAGAAAATTTGAAGAAGTGGTCGCAACAAGTATTGATCCGATTCTTCTTGTTCCTGAATTAATCATAAACGCTGAGATAACTTTTAAAAATGTTAATAAGGGATTTTATAATATCATTAAGCAAATGGAACCTTACGGTCCTGAAAATTTGCGTCCTGTTTTCATAACCAGGAATGTTATCAGTACGCCCTGGTCAAAAATTGTAAAAGAAAAACATCTTCGTTTTGTTGTAAAAAATGAAAATATTACTTTAACCGGTATTGGGTTTAATCTTGCTGAGAAATTTGATCTGCTTCAACTGAACAAGCCTCTCGATCTCGTTTTCACTATAGATGAAAATGAATGGAATGGTGAAACCACTCTTCAGCTAAGGGTTATAGATTTCAGGCTTTCTGAAAATTCCCAGGTGTAAAGCATTGGTAAAATGAAGATGTTCTACTATCTTAAATATTTTTATTTCATTTCGAAAAACTGGAATATAAAACTTGGTGCTTTTACTACCTATCATGAAATAAGAGGTGAGAAAAAATATCAGATTGATACAATAAGAATCAGCCGCCTTCATGATGAAAAAATTAAAAGTGAAAATTTATCCCACGCATCAATTTACCAGGCAAGTAATTATTACCTGCTTGAAAAAGCATTTGAATTTCTCAAAAATGAAAATGCGAATTCAGGTCTTCTTGATTTTGGATGTGGGAGAGGAAGGATTTTGGTAGTGGCCGCCCATTATAGGTTTAAAAGGATAACAGGTATTGATTTTTCACCGATTCTTTGTGCTGATGCAGAGGCCAATATTGAAAAAGTCGCATCATTTTTTCCGGAAACAAATTTTAATGTGCTTTGTGTGGATGCATCCGGTTATCAAATTGAACCTTATCAAAATTGCTTCTTTTTTTTCAATCCTTTTGATGAAGTAGTGTTGTTGAAAGTGGTAAGAAATATTCTTTCTTCATTCAAGGAGTTTCCGAGGAAAATTTATGTAATATATGTCAACCCAATTCACCAGGATATTTTCTTAAGCGCCGGTTTTAATGAAGAATATTTTTTTAGGAAAATGGAATATCTTGAATTTTGTATCCTTTCGAAAGAGCCGGAAATATTTTAAATTAGTTGTAATAAATACAGTGAACGAATAAAAACATAAAATTTTTATTCTGACTTTTTTTAAATTACGCTTCTTTTAAAACAGTTTCAATGGTAGGAAATGTGTTAGCAAAATATTTTTTTAAATCCTCTTTTTTAGCCCATAGTATTTCAGATATTTCTTCTTCCGTTTGCGGAATTAATTTTTCATTGCCATCAGCTTTCATCAGGAACCAATGGGTTTCTTTCAAATTATGTTTTCCGAATAGGGTATAGGTGTGGTAGGTGATAACGAGCGGCTTAATAATTTTGAGACGACGCAAACCTGTTTCTTCTTCGACCTCTCTTTTTGCACATTCCTCAATCGACTCTCCTTCATCGAGTTTGCCTTTGGGCAAATCCCACTTGCCTCGCCGAAAAATCATTAATATTTCCTGGGTTTCATTTTTAACCAGTCCACCGCCTGCTTTTATTAATTCAAAATGTTTAAAAAAAACTGTTTTTAATTTCAAAAAATCTTTATTGAAAA
>JBIQMJ010000515.1:0-2228 GCA_044463445.1 Segetibacter koreensis | reverse complement strand
ACATAGGATTGGACTTAGGGATATTACAGAATGCATTCACTTTATCAGCAGAATATTATCAACGTAAAACAGACAATCTTATCCTGGCTGTTCCATTGCCTCCATCATTAGGATTTTTAAGTCCCACGGTAAATCAAAACATTGCTTCAATGTCAAATAATGGATTTGAAATCCAGTTGGGTTATAATGATAGAGTTGGCGATTTTCAATGGAATGCTTTGGGAAACATTAGTTTTATAAAAAATAAGGTTCTTTCATTAGCTCCTGGTGTGCCCAATATTGAATCTGGTTCTGATGTGGACCTTACAGAAGGTTATAACGTAACCAATACAGCGCCGGGGCATCCGGTTCAGTCTTTTTATGGTTGGGTAGTAGAAGGTATTTTCCAGGATTCTGCTGCTATAAAAAAACACGCTACACAAACTAAGGGAACCGGGCCAGGTGATTTGATGTTTAAAGATTTGAACGGAGATGGTAAAATAGATAATAATGACCGCACGTTTTTGGGAAGCTTTATTCCGAAGTTTAGTTATTCATTAAACCTTGGAGCCAGCTATAAGAGTTTTGGATTGACTGTCTTTTTTCAAGGCGTTCAGGGAAATAAAATTTACAATGCTTTGAGAACAACCACAGAAGGAATGGTTCGTTTCTTTAATGCAGGTACAAGGGTATTGGATGCCTGGACACCAAGCAACACTAATACGAATGTTCCACGTGCAGCCTCCTCAGACCCTAATCAAAATGCACGTCCTTCCACCCGTTTCCTTGAAGACGGTTCTTATCTCCGCTTAAAGAACGTTATGTTGAGCTATACTGTTCCTGAAAAAGCATTGCAATCGATCACAAAAGGAGTGGTAAACAATTTCAGAATTTATATTTCTGCACAAAACATCCTGACATTTACAAAATATACTGGATATGATCCTGAGGTAGGTAACAGGGTGCCATCGTCAACTCTGAATAATGGTATTGATTATGCTGTTTATCCACAGCCAAAATCTTACCAGGTCGGAATCAATGTAAATTTCTAAGCGAACAATCAAATAAAGAATATTTATAAAATCAAAATTATGAAGCAAAATATTAAAATATTAGCCGTAGCTATCATCCTGGTTACCGCGGTCATTTTTGCCTGTAATAAAAAACTGAATGTGATTGATCAAAATAATCCAACCACAGAAAGCTATTTTAAAACCGCTGCAGAACTTCAAAATGGAGTTAACGCCATTTATTCCAGTTTGCGGTCAGGCAACCTTGTTGGCCGTGAGTGGTTTTTTGTGCATGATATGCGGGGAAGCGAAACTGCTTCAGGAGGTGCTCAACTTGAACAACCCCGGGCGGAATTGTTGGCACAGCCTTCTCCAGCCCCTTCTAATGCAGTTATGACAAGTGTCTGGAACGGATGTTATCAAATGATCAACAGGGCTAATCTCGTTATTGCTAAAGCACCTGATGTGACCGATAATGTGCCCCTCAGAGATGTAACAGTAGGAGAAGCAGAATTTTTAAGAGCCTGGGCCTATTTTGAACTGGCTTCCCAATGGGGCGACGTGCCATTGTATACTGAAATAGTTTCATCTGCCACCGGCTATAAACCAAAATCGCCTGTTGCTGATATTTATACCTTAATTATTAGCGATTTAACGGATGCTGTTTCCAAACTTCCTGAAGTTCAATCTCAACAAGGAAGGGCTACCAAAGGAGCTGCTTATGCTTTATTAGGAAGAGTTCAAATGCAGAAAGGAGATTACGCGGCTGCAAAGGCGGCCCTGTTGCAGGATTATGGTAAATATACACTGGTTCCTTTCCCCGACAATTTTGATGGAGACGTAAAATTGGGAAGCCAGGACCTTACAATTGGCCATGAATTTAATTCTGAATCGGTTTTTGAAGTGGCTTTTGTTGACAAAGGGGATAATAACTTTAATTGGGGTTATACCGGTGAAGGCGCAACAGCAGATGCAAGTATTATGCGCAGCCAGGAGTATGGAATAGTTTGGGGAAATGTGGTTCCATCTAATAAAATTCTTAATGAATTTGAAGCTAATGATCCGAGATATGGATATACTTTCTACGAATCCGGCGATAAGATTTTAACAAAGGGTGGTACAGAACCTGGTGTGGCACTTACTGAAGATGGAATGAATGTGGCGCAAAGCACAAGAAATGGTGTTACGAAAAAAAGGATATTTAAAAAATATTCGATCCTCGACTGGACCGACGATGGA
>JBIQMJ010000514.1:0-2235 GCA_044463445.1 Segetibacter koreensis | reverse complement strand
TTAAATGCTGCAATAAAGGATCTGCAAGAAGAAATAATCTTCCGGATTCACAATAGAACTTATGCGGCATTAGGCTTTAAAAATGTATCCAGGGGTTATGAATTTCGCAATGAGTTTTTTTGAAAAAAATAGCAGTCCAAAAGATAATGCTACTCATTTATACCTTCACAATGACAAAAGGTGAATTAAAAAAAGGCTTTTTATGCCGAAAGTTTAAAAATATCCGGATGAAAGCTGTCTTTATAAAAAGTACAAAGACTTAAATGAGTTGAATAAATATTGGAAAGAGAAGCAAAACAATAAACATATAACAAAGGTTATTAAATTATGGAAAATGTAGAGATGACATCTTTATCAAAGCCGGAGGAAGGGTGCCTATAATCGCACCCGGCAAGATGTACGGTTGTATCACAACCGGAAATTTATCCCCTTGGCTCCGGAGTCGCGGGGATTAGAAATGAAAAAACATTATAGAAATAACTTAAATGTAAATGTGATGAGTGAACCAAAAAATTTGAGAAACAAATGGCTTCATTTAAGGCTATCAGAAGCAGAATATAACAAAATTAAGAATGGCTTTTCAAAATCTACAAAGAGAAAAGTAAGTGATTATGTAAGATCCATAATTTTTAATAAGCCTATCACAATTTATACACGAAGCAAGTCTCTTGACGACTTTATTTCAGAAATGATTTTGCTCAGAAATGAATTGAATTCTATAGGAAATAATTTCAATCAATCGGTAAGAAAGCTTCACACTTTAGATAACATTTCTGAAATAAAAATCTGGGCAATTTTGAATGAAAAAAGCAAAGAAATTTTTATTAAAAAAGTAGAGGAAATCAAAGAAAAAATCAATCAGATTTCTGATAAATGGTTGCAGGGATAAATACAAGCAAAGGCATTTGAAAAATGCTCAATTATAATGAGCAAAAAGTAAAAAACGGAAAAGCGGAATGTATATATGCACCTGGTTTTATTAAGGACAATAATGAACCAAATTTTTATGATAAGCTCTCCCATTTTGAAAGCTATATTTCATTAAATATAAGAGTCTCTTGTAACATAATCCACTATCTATAAAAATTTCGATTCATCAGAAAAAATTGATACTAAAAAACTACAATCAATTGCAAACAAATACATGGAAATGCCTGGCTTTTATATCAGCCCTACCTGCTTTATAAACATTATAATGCCGGCCCACTCAGTAAGGAAAGTGGTGCAGACATTGAGGAAAGATTTGGACGCCAATAGACCTATTGGGCGCTCATTCAAAAAGAAAAGGTTTCTACATCTTATACCGCAACAGGAAAGCTACGCCGTCGCAAATAAAAAAAACAGCGTAAAAAAGCTATTATGTGAAAAATTAATCCTTACTTTTAAACAATCAAAACGGCTGATGTACGTTCTGAAACTAACAGAATTTGAATCCTGTTTATTTTATTCATTTAGAAACCGGTTACAACTATTGTATCGCAGGTTAATCAGTGTGCCGAAGATGGCCAAAACATTGAGTTTGCAAAATGTGCCTCATTCTTTAAAACCTGCGCCATTTTATAAAAAACTGTGTAACCCAGGGCGGCGAAGCCATAACCAAATAGCAGAATCAGTCACACCCAACGGTACTAAAACTATGTTTTATGAGAGGAATCAATAAAGTGATACTGGTAGGTAATTGCGGAAAAGACGCCGAATCAAAAACGCTCGCGGACGGCACCATGGTAGCCAGAATTACTCTTGCCACCACCGAAACCTTTCGTCTGAAAAACGGTGAATCGCAAACCAGGACCGATTGGCACACAATAATTCTCTGGCGCGGACTGGCTGGCCTGGCGGCGCAATACCTTCGTAAAGGTAGCCTCGTTTATGTTGAGGGTCGTCTGCAAAGCAGGCAATACGCCTCTAAGGAAGGCGAAAAAAAATTTGTGACCGAGGTAGTAGGTGAAAAGCTGGTATTATTAGATAAAAAAGAAAAAAGTGGCTTTAATCAGGCATCAACTCCTGTGGATGAGGAAGTTCCATTTTAGCTTCCGTTAGCTGCTTGTTGTAAAAACTAATCCAGTTCATTTATGCAAATAATAACCATCAAGCCCCTTCATCACAGGGGCGTCGACTCGATAGGTATTTATTTTGAGAAAAACGCCGTGTTGCAATCCCTTATTCAAAAAGAAACCGGCGCCAAATGGAGCAAAACAAACAAATGCTGGTATATTCCCTGCGACGGAGAAAGCT
>JBIQMJ010000513.1:0-2261 GCA_044463445.1 Segetibacter koreensis | reverse complement strand
AAATTAGAGTTAATAGAATAGGAAAAATCCAGCTTTACACTGGATTTTCCTACTACTTTTATTGTTTTACTTATTGCTAGTAAAACATTGCATATTTTATAAATTTTATTATAAAATACAACTAATTTATTGTTTAAAAATGAATAAAAATGGTGATACCAAAAACTTTACCTAGAGATAAACTCTGGTCGATTAGAGATCACAGAGATAATACAGCAAAAGATCTAGTGAAGGCGTACACACTAGGTCAATTAGCAATCATGGATAATATAGATACTAGAACTATTAAGAACTCTAGCAGGTATTTACCAATAAGGGTCGATGATAACCAAGTATTATCCAAGTATAAAAGGGGCGTAAGCAAACACCCATATAGAACATTGTATATCCGTTTAGATGAGATTAAATTTATTTTCAATAAAAAATCAGGAAAAAAATTAGTAGTGGAATATAATTAGATGTTTTTATATTCTAACAAATTTTTATCATGCAACTAAGTAAACAGCTCTTAGATGAGCGAACTCAATTTTTGTATAATAGAAGCTACTCAGAAAACACAATTCTGAATTATACAAGTGATGTAAAATTATTTATAAATTATCTAAAAATCTGAAAGTGAAATTATATGTTAAATGAAAACGAAATAACGATAAAAACTATTGAGTGATGGAAAACATATTTATCTAAGATTCCAACACCGCCCACAAGTATTTACTATACGGTGAAACCTACTATTTCACCGCAAACAATTCAGTCAAAAATAACTGCAATAAAAAGTTTTCTGAAATTCATAAATCTAGTATATGATACAGGATTGGATTATAGGAAAATCGAAACAAAAAAAATAAAATCTGACTATATCGAATGTATAACGGAAACAGAATTCAGACTTTTAGAAAATTTTATAGATCAGTTTGAAAAATATAAGATAAATGCTCTAAGGATGGAATTACTATGTAACATAGGTTATACAAGTGGGTTGAGACTGTCTGAAATGCTAGGTCTAACCGTTGAA
Organism: Segetibacter koreensis; assembly: GCA_044463445.1. Lineage (GTDB taxonomy): Bacteria > Bacteroidota > Bacteroidia > Chitinophagales > Chitinophagaceae > Ginsengibacter > Ginsengibacter koreensis_A. The sequence goes on along the minus strand of JBIQMJ010000513.1, from coordinate 1,246 downwards.
GATATAAGGAAAAAAGAAACCAGGATAACAGGAAAGGGAAATAGAGCTAGATGGGTATTTTTTACAAATTCTAGTTTGGAACTATTGGAAGACTATTTAAGCGAAAGAGGAAAACCAATACCACGAACTTGAAAAATTGAGAAACCATCTGAGTTTGTATTTATATCTCATAATAGCGGATACGATTATTGAAAACCCATCAAAAAGAATACAGTATGTGAAATTATGAAAAAATATAGTGATAACCTAGGATTGTGAAAAAGGATAACGGTACATACATTGAGACATAGTTATGCAACGAAATTGCTGGAAAGTGGGTTTAACATTAGGGAAATCCAAGAGTTATTGGGGCATAGTGATATAACTACAACCCAAAATTATTTGCATACGATCAAGTCAAATTTGAAAAATAAAGTAATGCAGGTCTTTAACTAGGAAAAAAGATTTTTGCAAAATCTGTTGACAACGTTATCAGATTTTGTATAATGAGGCTAGTTAAATGAGATGATCATCATTATGAAATGAGTGGTAAGAACTTACCCCCTTAACTATAAGGTCGTGGGTTCGAATCCCACCCCTCGCAAGTTATATAACTTGAAGGTTCATAATGAGAAATCATTATGGACTTTTTCTTTACCAAACAATACAGAGAGTGTCCATCATTTGACTAAATGACGTATGAGTACGGGGACACAGTAGAGTGAATTAATAAGCTGTGGTTGGTATATGAGGATATAAAGGTTTCCTTGTACACCTGCGTCAACCTCAACAACTATAGCTTATTAGTTTGCTCTTTTTATTTACTCGAAAATTTAAGATGGCGAAGAAAGAATATAGAGAAGTCCCAGAATCTGAACTTACAGAAGAAGAGGTGAGAAGATGATTTAATAGATTGAGAGAATTATACAAAGAAGCAAGGGAGAAACTCCATGAAAGGAAGATCGAAAGGTCGAGAATGAATGTAATGATATGTGAACTAAAACACGATAGGTATGTTTTGTGGAAAGAGAATAAACGCCTCAACTACTTGATAGAACAAGCGAACAAAAAAATAGAGAAAAAAGAGAAACCAGTAAAGGAGAAGAAAAAAGAGAACACTAATCTAGTAGATTTCAGAAAAAAGTTCTTTGATAGTCTGTAAACTTTTATATTTGCACTTCTATCCTAATGAAAGACACGTTCATCATCAGAAAAAAATATTGGAATCAAATACAAAACCTCACTTGAAACCAAAGGCATGAATTGA
>JBIQMJ010000512.1:0-2281 GCA_044463445.1 Segetibacter koreensis | reverse complement strand
CTGCCAGGATGGGCAATGATCCTAAAACTTCCGTTTTAAATAAATGGAACCAGGTGTGGGATGCCCCCAATGTTTGCGTAACCGATGGTTCGTTTATGGTTTCTTCCAATTGTGTGAATCCATCGTTGACCTATATGGCGATGACCGCCCGCGCTGTGGATCATGCAGTGGAAGAATTGAAAAAAGGAAATATTTGATAAAGAATTTTTGATCATCAACTCATTCGGGAAATACAGACCCATTCCCTTTAAAATAATTATTAAAAACAACTAAATTATGGAAGGACAAAAAGACAAGAAAAATTTTAATTCAAGCCGAAGAGATTTCTTAAAAAACACAGCTATAACTGCTGCAGGATTTATGATTGTTCCCCGTCACGTTTTGGGAAGAGGTTTTATTGCTCCCAGTGACCGGTTAACCATTGCAAGCATAGGCGTTGGAGGAAAAGGGGAAAGTGACATTGCTAATTTTTACAAGAGTGGTAAAGCTGATATTGCTTTTCTTTGTGATGTAGATACACGCCGGGCTGCTACGACCGTAAAAAATTTCCCTAAGGCCAAATTTTATTCTGATTACAGAGAAATGCTTGACAAAGAGCATAAAAATTTTGATGCCGTTTCCGTATCTACACCTGATCATACCCATGCAGTAGCCGCTTATTCCGCAATGCAGCTTGGTAAACATGTATATGTTCAAAAGCCCTTGACCCACGATGTGTATGAAGCAAGAATGCTAACCAAGGCAGCGAAAAAATATAAAGCAGTTACCCAAATGGGCAACCAGGGCGCCTCCGGAGATGGCGTAAGGCAATTGATGGAATGGTACAATGCGGGTATTATTGGAGATGTTCATACCGTTTATTGCTGGACCGACCGGCCTGTTTGGCCACAAGGAATTCCAAGGCCTACTACTGCTGCTCCGATTCCCAAAGAATTATCCTGGGATTTATGGCTGGGTACAGCTCCTGAAAAAAATTATTTTGATAACCTGGTACCCTTTAACTGGCGTGGATGGTGGGATTATGGAACAGGCGCCCTGGGCGATATGGGCTGCCATATTGTACAACCAGCTTTTGCAGTATTAGATCTCAAATATATTAATTCAGTACAGGCAAGTGTGGGAAGCGTCTATGTTGGAGAATTTCAAAGAGGATATTTCCCCGAAAGCTGCCCGCCATCAAGTCATGTTATCATGAAGTTTCCTAAAACAGAAAAAACATCAGGCCCGGTAGAAGTTCACTGGATGGATGGAGGCATACAACCCAAAAGGCCTGAAGAATTAGGCCCTAATGAAACTTTTGGCGACGGTGGAAACGGAACTTACTTTATAGGAACCAAAGGCAGTATGATGTGTGGGACTTATGGGGCCAACCCGCAACTTCTTCCCACTTCAAGAACTAAAGAAGTAAAAGTACCCCAGACCTATAAAAGAGTTCCCGGAGGCGCTGAAGGCCATTATGCACAATGGGTGGAAGGCGCAATAGCAGGATATGGTAATGCAAAAATGGATTCAGATTTTGAGGTGGCAGGACCTTTGACAGAAGCTTTATTAATGAGCAACCTCGCTATCAGGGGATTTGATATCCGGACTCCGCGTGCCAGCGGAAGAGGATATGATTATCCGGCCCGTTATGTTGAACTTTTATGGGATAACGATGATATGAAAGTGACCAATATCGACGTAGTCAATCAATTTATCAAACGCGATTACCGGAATGGTTTTGGCGTTAATTACGAAGTTTAATTTTTAAAATACATTTTTATGAACAGAAGAGAAGCAGTACAATATATTTCCTTCATTGTTGGCGGAACCGTTATAGGCAGCAGTGCTTTTTTAGCTGGCTGTACTTCCAATAGTAAATCTGAAGTTTCTATGACTTTTTCAGATGCAGACATCGCGCTGATGGATGAAATTGCCGAAACTATTCTGCCTACTACAAAAACACCTGGCGCAAAAGCAGCCAAGGTGGGAACGTTTATGACAGTTATGGTAAATGATTGTTACCAGGAGCCGGATCAAAAAATATTTCATGAGGGGCTTAGCAAAATAAATACGCTTTCCAATAAAAAATACAATAAGTCATTCGAAAAGATTACCCCTCAGCAGCGTCATGATTTATTAGTGGAGCTTGATAATTCTTCCAAAGAATTCCAATCAAAGGTTAATGCAGAATATGCTAAACTTTCTGATGAGGAAAAACATGAACTGACCATGAAGAAAAATTTTGATGGCGAGGATCCATGGGCGGATAAAAGAAGAGCTGATCCTGACTATTATTATG
>JBIQMJ010000511.1:0-2289 GCA_044463445.1 Segetibacter koreensis | reverse complement strand
TATTTTAAAATTATATTTCAGTGATTATCCTGCTTGTTGGTTTTCCTTCCATCATCTCTACGCTCCGGTTGATAAAAGAAGTCAATTCATTTCCTTTTAATAGACCTTGAGAAAGCAACGCAAGATCAGTCAGGCTTTTTATCATTTTTTCCTGTTGGTCTTTATTTTGTTCTCCCAGAATTTTTTGGAATACGGGGTGATTGCCGTTAACTGTGAGGGTTACTTCTTCTGGCAGGTTTCCATAGAAGCTTCCCATTCCACCACCACCATTCATTGCCATATCTTTCATTCTTCTCATAAATTCAGGACGGGTCGCTATTACGGGAGCGGATTCTTTGGATAATCCTTTTACTTCAACTGTAGTGTGCAATTCGGGAATTTCTACATGGAATAATTCTTTTAATTTTTCGTTTTCTTCTTTACTTAAAACACTTTCTGTACTTTCATTTTTATCAATAAGATTTTCAGTGATATCTGCATCCACTCTTACAAATTGCACATCGTTCCACTTCATTTCCATATTGTTGATAAATGCAGCATCCACCAGCGTTTCAAGCTTCACAACGAGATAATTTTTTTGTTGGGCAGATTTTATAAAACTATTTTGTTGCACAGGATCAGTGGTGTACAACATGACCAACTTTCCATCTTTATTTTTTTGTAATGATTCTGTTGCAGTGCGGTATTCGTCTATTGTATAGAATTTATCTCCATTGGCGTCTTCAAACAAATTAAATTTATTGGCTTTTTCCAAAAATTTATCATCGGTTATCATTCCATATTTTACAAAGAGTCCAAGGCTTTCCCATTTTTCTTCAAATGATTTTCTGTCTTCTTTAAAAAGCTCTTCGAGCTTGTCGGCAACTTTTCTCGTAATATAAGAGCCAATTTTTTTTACGTTAGAATCGCCTTGTAAATAGCTCCTGCTTACGTTTAGCGGGATATCCGGGCTGTCGATTACACCATGAAGCAGCATTAAAAATTCAGGAACAATATCTTTTACTTCATCGGTAACATACACCTGGTTGCTGTATAATTGTATCTTATCTTTTTGAATTTCAATACTGTGTTTTACTTTAGGAAAATAGAGAATTCCAGTAAGATTAAAGGGATAATCCACATTTAAATGGATCCAGAATAAAGGCGCCTCGCTAAAAGGATATAATTCTTTGTAAAAATCCTGGTAATCTTTATCAGTAAGATCAGCAGGTTTTTTAGTCCAGGCTGGTGTGGGATTGTTGATCTGTTTGTCTTCAAAGAAAATCGGAACCGGCAAAAAGCGACAGAATTTTTCAAGCATATGCCTGATCCGTTCCGGCTCTAAGAATTCTTTGCTTTCTTCATTTATAAAAAGAACAATATCTGTTCCACGCTCTTTCTTTTTGGTGGGTTCGAATGAATATTCGGGGCTTCCGTCGCATTCCCATTTTACAGCTTTCGCCTCTTCTTTATAACTTTTTGTAATGATCTCCACTTTGTCACTCACCATAAAAGAAGAATAAAATCCAAGCCCGAAATGCCCGATAATATTGGCTTCATTTTTTCCTTTGTATTTTTCAAGGAATTCTTCAGCACCGCTAAAAGCCACCTGGTTAATATATTTATCCACTTCTTCTTCGGTCATTCCCACTCCTTTGTCAGAAATAGTCAGGGTCTTTTTGTCCTTATCAATTGCCACATGAATATCGGTATTCCCAATATCTCCTTTCACTTCGCCATTAGCAGATAAAGTTTTTAATTTTTGTGTGGCATCTACTGCATTGCTAACTAATTCGCGGATAAAAATTTCATGGTCGCTGTAAAGAAATTTCTTGATGATTGGGAAAATGTTTTCGGTCTGAACTCTTATATTTCCTTTTTGCATAAGTATTTTTTTGACTGTTTTTTACAAAAGAAATGCCATTCGTAGTTATTCTGACATCATGGCACCAAAATAAGTTTCAGGAACCGGAATTTTCCATTTGGTTTAAACAGAGACACTGGTAAAATTTTTTCCGGTTATATTTTTTCCACATCTTAAATGGTTATCTTTTTGTGGAAGTCTATTAAATAAGTCTGGATAAAAAATTGGTTTACTAAAAGTGAACTAAAAAACCTGTAAAATTTTTTAAAACTTCTTATTCGGTTGGTTCTTTGATCTGATAAATTTAAAAATTGTTGTTTTTTGCAAAGGAAAAATGATTCAGTTATATTTGCAACACTTTTTTCAGGCCATATAAAAATTGTAATCAATACGGCCCCGTAGCTCAGTGGATAGAGCAACAGCCTTCTAAGCTGTGGGTCGAACGT
>JBIQMJ010000510.1:899-2295 GCA_044463445.1 Segetibacter koreensis | reverse complement strand
GAGGTGGTAGTGCCCGAAAGGGCTTGGGAGTTCGAATCTCCTCTTCCGCACTTTCAAAACCCTTACCTTTGGCGGGTTTCATAAAAAATAAAAAAAACAGTGTCACTTCCGTGTCAAAACTAAGCCAGTATAGAAAGCCTGAAATTATACACGCGAAATCTGGATGGTATATAAAATATTATTACAGAATCCCGATTCAGGTACGTAAATTCTATGATGGCAAAGAATGGCATCGATTCAGAATTAAAGAGGACATTAACCGGCGCACCGGCCAAGAAAAGGAACAATACGCCGAATGGCTACGATCCGAAATTGAAGAAAGTTTAAAAAACGGATATAATCCATTCGAGCCTGAGCAAGAATACATCAATAAAGAGGATATGGAAGTAAGCAGCGAACTTGGCGCCAAAGATGCTGTTTTACTTTTCATGGATGCCTGGAAGAAAAGAGGTCTAGAAAAAGCCTCGCTTGTGAAATATAACCGGACGGCGAATAGATTAATTGAATGGCTTGAAAAAAAGCGCATGCCTTACCGCGATATTCGGGAAATTACCTCTGAAAATATTGAACAGTTTTTAATCGACTTGAAAAAAGAACAAGGCTTCTCAAATCGAGAGTACAATAACACATTTGACTTTACCCGAACGATATTTAATTTTCTGTTGAAGAAAAAATATATTGATAGTTCGCCATGCGCTGGATTTAAAAAGCAACCAACTGTATCAAGAAGGCACAGGTATTACAATGATGCTAATTTAAAGGCCATTACCGATGCAATGCAGAAAATTGACCCATATATCTATCTGGCTTTTCAAACGGTTTATTATGCCTGTATTCGCGCCGAGAAAGAGCTAATTAATTTAAAGGTTAAAAACTTGTTATGGAATCAAAATAAAATCCTGATAGAGATAGGGAAAGGAAATTACGAGGCGTACGTTCCTATGGATGAGAATTTAAAACAACTTTTTTTGGAGAATAAAATAAACGAGTACCCACCAGAATATTATGTTTTCGGAATCAAAGAAAAACCATCTGCAACGCACGTAGGTGGTAGCTTCTTTGCAAAACGTTTCAGGAAAGTAAGAAAGAAAGCAGGATTAAGCCAGGAATTTACTTTGTACTCCGCAAAGCATTCCCGTATAATTCATTTAAAACAAGACGGTTTGGATGATGCTTCTATTATGGTGCTAACAAGACATCGGGATTTTGCAGCGTACGCTACATATCTCAAAGATTTGGGCATGGATGCAAGTCCTGAACGGATAAATAAGATAAGCAGGAAGATTTAATAAAAAAACCGAAATACAAATATTCCGGTTTAAATAATTACAGGTTTGTTACCCTGGCGTACTTTCAACGCATCTTTAAGCTGATGAGGCTTACACTCTACCTTTCC
>JBIQMJ010000510.1:0-889 GCA_044463445.1 Segetibacter koreensis | reverse complement strand
CGTTAAGTTACAGGGAATCCCCATAATTATTTCAAATCCTTTCGGCATCTGTTTTTATTAAAGGTAGAATTATTTTATCTTTTCTTCAATAGCTTTAATAATTAATTTCTGAAAAACAAATTTATTTTTCAAAATAAAAAAACCGGCCAGATTAGAAAATCAGCCGGTACAATGTTACAAACCATAAATCACCCTAAACCTGTAAAAGTTTTTTCAATAGAATAGCAGCGCCGATTTGAATGCTTACGGCATCAGGTTTAAAACGTCCATCAAAAATATATTTGCCTGAAGTGTATTGATTTGAACCTGACCAAAGGTAGGGGCTGTTAATACCCCTGTATTTCGAGTAGCCATAACCGTTATAGCCTTCGAGAATATAAAGAACATTACCCATGCTCCAATCTTCAACCTTATCTAATCCCTGTAATTTAATAGCGTCTATTGCGCCTTCCTCAAATGACCGAAACGGCCCGCGTCCTTTTGGAACTATCGTTGTGCGTTGGTTAAATGGCTGTCCGTTTCCTAAGTAACAATTGAAATTTAAGTTACATTCCATATAGTGAATAATGGCCACTAACCACCATTTTAAGCCTGGATTTGGAAAATGATGTGCAACGTTTTCATACCTTGATTTATTCGCTAAAATGCGATTTACAATTTCATCCGCGCGTTTGTCTATGTCGCTTACCAATACAACGCCATCTTTAGTGATATTGTCCCGAATTGTCATTGTATCAAACAATTCCTGTCTTTTTTCTTGCTCAGTCATTTGGTTATTTTTTATTTCCTCTTTAAAAACCTTTTCCAGAAATTCATGCGGTAAATCCATCCTTTCGGCAACTTTTTCTTTTATTTTTTCAGCATCTCCGGCATGGTAGAATCTTCCATA
>JBIQMJ010000509.1:0-2306 GCA_044463445.1 Segetibacter koreensis | reverse complement strand
GGAGTTCTTTATCCTGTAGCGCTTGTTTGATCCAAACCACCTGGAAAAAAATGATACCCAACAAGGAAATAAAAACAAGAATAGTAATTATTGGGAAAATTTTTTTCATGCACACAAATTTAAACTTCAAGCAGCGCAAAATTGTTGTGGAAGCTGGCTATATTTACTTTTTAACTATCTATTATCTTTTATTCAGGCAATAAAGAAAGGCAATTTTATCTTTTTTGAACAAAAAAAATTAATTTAGATCATGATGTCACCAGATAAAGGAACCCTATTAATCGCCAACCCTTTTCTAAAGGATCCTAATTTCAGCCGGACAGTTATTTTTTTATGTGAAAATGCAAAGGAGGGCTCCTTTGGTTTTGTATTGAACAAGCAATTTGGCCGAACTCTAGATCAATTAATTCCGGACCTTGCCATGCCTGCTTTTCCGGTGTATGCAGGAGGGCCGGTGCAGTTGGATTCTTTAAATTTTTTGCATCAATATCCCGATTTGATCAGTGGTGGTATTGAAGTTTTTGACGGCGTGTATTGGGGAGGTAATTTTGAAAGCCTTCAAATTCATTTGAAAAATGATAGCATCAGTAAAAATAAGATACGTTTTTTTATTGGTTACAGCGGCTGGACAGAAGGTCAGCTTGATATGGAAATGAAAGAAGATAGTTGGATAACAGCCAGGGCTACACGAAAACTAATTTTTGAAACCAGCGCTGCCGACGCCTGGAAAGAATCACTGAATGTACTGGGAGGTGATTATAAAATGATGGCTAATTTTCCCATTGACCCACAACTGAATTAAAACAGAATTTCCTGTTGCAGCCTAAACTTTTGTGGCTGCGTGTACCCGGAATCTGATAAAAGAAAAAATTAAAAAGTGGACACTTAAATAAAGACATTTTCCTAAAAAAGTGAAAGTGCAGAATAAAGAATTTTTTTGATCACTTATTTTTATCAAAAATAGATTGCTGTATAAAATTTTATTTTACCCGTCCAAATTAGCCATCCGTCTTTATTGCCGGAGGATGGATATTAATTATAAAGAAAGGCTGAATGAAAAAGGACCGCTTCTTATTGCAGCAAACCATCCTAATTCATTCCTGGACGCCATTGTGGTAAGCGCTCTTTTTAAAAGGCCGGTGTATTCATTAGCACGCGGAGACGCATTTGCCGGGAAATGGATTTCAATAATCCTTTCTTCGTTAAATATGCTTCCGGTTTACAGAATTAGCGAAGGTGCTGAAAATCTTGGTTTAAATTATTCCACTTTTGAAGCCTGCAAAAAATTATTTGAAGAGGATAAAATCGTTTTAATTTTCAGTGAAGGAAGATGCATCAACGAATGGCATCTTCGCCCTTTAAAAAAAGGAACTGCAAGGATGGCGCTTGATGCATGGCAAAATAATATTTCTTTAAAAGTGATACCACTTGGAATTAATTACAATTCTTTTCGCTCTTATGGGAAAAACGTAATCCTGAATTTTGGATCTCCCATTTCGGAAAAAGATTTTATACTTAGTTATGACGGGAAGTCAATTAACAATTTCAATGAAAGATTAAAAGATGAATTAGGATCACTTGTTTATGAAATTGATAAAAATGATTATCAAAAACGGAAAGATTATTTTTATTTCAGAAATTCCCTCTTAAAAAAAATCGTTTTGTTTATTCCGGCTGCAATTGGATTAATTTCCGGTGCACCTTTATATCTTTTATTTCATTGGATCATAAAAAGACATGCTGCCGACCATTACGATTCCATTATGACAGGCCTATTGTTTCTTTTTTACCCTCTGTATGTTTTGGGAATTACCCTGGCTGTTTTTTTCATTTTTAAAAGTTGGTATTCTTTTCTTTTATTAGTTATACTTCCTTTTGCGGCCTGGAGTTATCTGCAATTGAAAAATCAGATACCAAAATAAAAATCAGGATTATTTATTGGCCTGCTGTGAATGGCAAAAAAAAGGCCATCTTTTCAGACAGCCTTTTAAAATAAAAATTAAAAAATTAATCTTCCACCTTCATTTTTCCTTTCTGCTTTGCTACTACTTCTTCCGCAATATTATTCGGAGCAGGTGCATAATGGCTGAACTCCATTGTTGAAGTGGCGCGGCCACTGGTGATAGAACGCAACTGGGTTACGTAGCCAAACATTTCACTCAAAGGAACTTTCGCTTTTATCACCTGAACGCCATGTTTGGTATCCATGCCTTCCAGCATTCCGCGGCGGCGGTTTAAGTCGCCGGTTACGTCACCCATGTATTGGTCAGGAGTCAACACTTCCACTTTCATTATCGGTTCCAGCA
>JBIQMJ010000508.1:0-2348 GCA_044463445.1 Segetibacter koreensis | reverse complement strand
CGTCGTTCCTTTGCCACAAATGAATATTTGAATGGTACACCTTCCATTACTATTATGGCGATCACCGGCCATAAAACAGAAAGAGCCTTTCTAAAATATATAAAAGTCACACCAAAAGAACATGCAGAAAAGATGAAATCATTATGGGAAAAGCGGGAATTGAAGCGCATCGCAGTATGAAAGCGAAACTCATCTTATATCAATGCCAATAAGCAAAATGTTTTATTTCCTTTATCATCCTCTCCTGATTTTCGACAGCCCGTTTACCTATAGAATAACAAGGTTTGAATCTTTTTAATGCAGCGGACACCTGCTTCGGTAGGGGAGTCATGTCTTCTTTTTGTTCGAGGAGGGAAATTTTTTGTTGGTTAAATTACCGTATTGATACGGTATTTTACATAGAGATATTCCAATTATCATGTAAATCGATCTAATGATCGAATATATCAGGCAAAGCGTCAAAAAGGCCAACGGTCGTACAGAAAAATAATTAAATTTATTTTATAATCTAAACAAACAACATCTTTAAACGCCAAAAACTATTTTTATGAGAAATTTGCATGCTCTTTTAATAGCAACTTTTATCGCCATCAAATCATATTTGTTATTTCAAATCGATTAAGCGATTTTGCGAACTATAAAAAAACCACCCCATAGGAGTATAGGGTGGTACAGCATGAGAAGCCTGTTTTGCTTGTGAAAAATCCTTGTGTTATTATTGAGAATTATACTTCCGGAATTAAAGTTTATTGTTCCCACCAGGGCTTGAAAGTAGTTGATTCAGTTCCTCCCATATTCTGTAATTCAGTATTATAGTTTGTGCTGTTAATTGTTTTTTCAGAAGTAGGATAGAGAAATCGCGAAGGGATAACACCTTTGTTCAGATTGGCACCTCCTCCAGTTTGAAAGTCAGGGTATCCTGTTCTCCTGTACTCGATCCATCCTTCAAAACCATTGTTGATATTGCTAACCCATTTTTGGGTAATAATTTGTTGCAATGAAGCATCCATGGAGGAATTATCAAAGGTTACTCCAGGATGTGATAAATAGCTGTTTGCAACATCTGCTGGTAAACCAACTTCTGCAAAAGCACCAACAACACCATTGTTATAATAATCCATAGCAGCAGCTGAACCGCCAGAAATATAGCCTCTCAAAGCTGCTTCTGAAAGTATAAATTCCTGTTCTGCATAAGTGATGATCTTTGCTTTTATTAAATTGGCATTGTTGCCCGTGGTGAAGCTGTTATTGAAGTTCGATGCGGCCTGCAATTGTTCTGTGGTAGCATCTACTACCAACGGCATTCCTCCATAATCAGAAAAACTAAAAGCTCCCGAAGTCGCATTTGCATTGGGTTTGAAATAGACTGAAAGTCTTACAGTATCGCTGGTTGATTCAAAAACATCATAAAGAGTTGAATTAAGATACTTTACCTGGAAATCTCCTGAACGTTCTGTTAAGCTTACAAAATTGTAAGGAGTTACCGTTGGTAATTTTAATGTAGCGCTTTCAGAAGCACTTTGCATCAATGCTCCGTCAGAAACAATCGATTGCATTTCTGTTGAAGGATCCTGTTTGGAAGATATTCTTAAAAGATAACGCAGGCGTAGTGCATTTATAAATTTTCTCCATGAAGTTGTATTTGAATTATATAAAAGATCTCCTGCCAGTAATCCGTTAGGACTCGCTTTCAACAAACTGTCAGCTCTTCTAAGCGATGGCAATATTCCATTTTGAGGATCGGTATACACTGTTTTTTGATTATCGTATTTGGGTGTATAAATACTTTGATCTCCCTGCAACGCCTGAGTAAAAGGAATATCTCCCCAGAGTTCTGTTAGCTGCGCAAATGCATAAGAACGAAGTGTAAGCGCTGCTGCCTGTAGTACAGGGTTGTTCTTTTGTTGGCCAATTGAATTCAAGGTATTAGCGTCGCGTGCTGCTTCATACATAGCTGTCCAGTAAGGTTCATTTGTAATCGGCGAATAGCGTGTGCCCTGGTCGTAATAAGACTGGCTGTAGGTCATATATTGATCGTAACCATTTCCTAAAGTCCACACTACATTGGCATTGTTGTAAAATTCTGCAACAATGGTATTAGAGAGCAAGGTTGTGGCATCCGGCGTTTCCAATGCATTCGGATTTTCATTTACCTTTTGTAATTCTTTGGAGCAGGAAGCAAGGATGATGCCTGCAAGAATGATAAGTAACTTTATATTTTTTTTCATGATGATGTTTTGTTGTTAATTAAAAATTAAGTCCAAGAGAAAATCCAATACTTTTTGTAGAAGGGATACTCAGGAATTCGGTTCCCGGTAGTATCTGTTGTCCTCTGAGAGCTAATGTTT
>JBIQMJ010000507.1:0-2364 GCA_044463445.1 Segetibacter koreensis | reverse complement strand
AATTGGTGGTTTAAGTAAAATAAAAAATTATTGATTTTTTGCTGTTGCAATCACGTTGTAAAATGCGGGCTTGGGTTTAAAATTTCTATCAAACAATAACGGATAATTGGTGCGTCCGCGGATAGGAAATCCATTCAACCATGATTGTCCGTCGTTAACACCCCAGAAGGTTACACGACCGATATCTTTTTTATATTTCATAAAAAGTGTAAACAAATCTGCGTATGATTTTGCAAGTACCTGCTGCATAGAATCAGGTAATGCTTTTGTGTAAGGATTCATATTAGCGCTGCCTTTAGCTGTGGCGCTTACATCAGCAGTTACCTTATCCCACGGATTGGGCAACACACTCAAATCAAGCTCGGTAAACATCACATCAATACCCAAAGCAGAAAATTCTTTAATGCTTTCTTCGATATCTTTCATCGGAACTTTTCCGGCACTCCAGTGTCCCTGGATGCCAACACCATCAATGCGAACGCCGGCTGCCTGGATCTTTTTTATCAAAGCAATTGCGCCGGCTCTTTTCTTTGGCTGCTCAATGTTATAGTCGTTGTAATATAATTTTGTATGTGGCGCTGCTTTTTCTGCGAGACGAAATGCTTCTACAATGTAATCATCACCAAGCTTATCTAAAAAAATATCTTTACGCAAAGTGCCATCTTCGTTCAACGCTTCGTTTACCACATCCCAGGAATACACTTTTCCATCGTAGCGGCCGGCCACTTTTGTAATATGATTTACAAAATATTGCTTCACAGAATCTGCACTTTGCATGTGCCGCATGAACACAGGCAACTGGCTATGCCAGATAAGATTGTGTGCATTCACTTTGATGTTGTTCTTTTCTGCAAAGGCCACCAGCTTATCAGCCAGGTCGAAATTATATTTGTCCCAGCCGGGTTGAATGATTTCAGCCTTCATGCAATTTTCAGGCGTTACCGCGTTGAATTGTTGTTTAATCAATTCATCCGCAGCAGCATCTTTTCCTTCTATTTGCGGCGTATTCATAGCCGTGCCTATTAAAAAGTCATTTTTAAAAACATCTTTCAATGAAGGTGTTTGAGCAATTGCGGTAGCAGCAAATAATATTGCTGCTACCGAAAGAATGAATGGAAGTTTTTTTATCATGGCTAATTGTTTTTTGATGTAAAAATGGTTTGTTGCGGTCCGAGATAGCTTGGTTTTAATCCACCAAAATCAAGAACTAATTTTTGTAAAACCACCGCGGGGCTTATCATCCAGTATTTGATGAAATGCTTTCCCGGTTGTGAAATTTGATGTTCTGTTGTTTTAATAATAATATTATTGGCCACCCATTTGCTCCACATTCCTTGGTTGTTATCATCTTTGTTGATGGATATGATTTGCGGCTTTTCATTATCAATAGAAATGGCATATTGTAAACCGAGACTGTCGTTTTCAAAGTTTAATGTGGGTGAAAAATAAGCATTCAATTTTACGTTCCCGGTGTCATAAGTATACACTTCATATTGCAGGTACAGGTTACCGTTAGTAAGCGTTTTTTCATCGGCAGTTACAGGAAAAGTGGTGATACCATCGCCATCTTTCCCGATGCCTGGAATTACTTTCCATTGGATATTTTTTGTGTTGATCGCTTTGGAATAATTCGCTGCTTCAATCGAAACATAGCCATTCTTTTCGTAAAAAATATTCCCTTTTGAATTTCCTGGAATAAGACTTTCAGATGTTTTGTCTTTCGCATTAATTTTTACGCTTTCATCTTTTGGTGAATTATCTGAAATGTAAGTCACCTGTGGCATTTTATTAAAACGTGGCTCCTGCCAGTAAGTATAGCCAATGTGTGTTTGATCCATCATGTGGTTCCACTTTCCATTGGCTATCTCGTGATTGTATTTATAAGAAATCAGTGAATCTTTTTCATAAAAATATTTTACACTGTCTGCATATAAATTGGCAACCGGATTTTTTTCATTTGCATAAAATTTATTTTTTGCTGCTGCCAAATACAATGCATTCAAATTGGCGCTTGCTTCAATCGGGTGCAATACCAATTCGTAAAAAGCATCTTTATATTCCGGCGAAATAAGATTATTAATTATTTGTGCTTTTACTGCAAGGTGGTTATAATCGTCAACTACTCTTTGGAATTCATCATAATCAGTCAGGCTATAGGTTTCAGGCGATAGCAATTCAGGTTTTCTTCGCGAATTGTATTGCGAATATTTCTGAATAAGCTCGCCAATTTGCTTGGCATATTTTTCACCAAATTGTTGTACAGCCCAATTTGTAAAATAGTTGGGCAAATCATCTGCTTTAATTTTTTCAGGATTCCATGCATAATCCAAAAAGAAAGAAATAGGGAATTCCATGGGTTTTACA
>JBIQMJ010000506.1:0-2365 GCA_044463445.1 Segetibacter koreensis | reverse complement strand
GTTATAAAACAGGAATACAATTTATTTGTTGGTTTACTGTTGGCTTATCATTTTTATTTTCAAAACCATCAGTCTGAAATAAAAAACCTGGATATTTATTGATTCACTGCTTTCACGCCTTCTCACATTTACTTCTTCTGCGTTCATTAATTTGTAATTTTGCCTCATGGAAATAATTAACAGGAAAGCTGAATTGCTGCAATTAATAAATGTATTACCACAAGGAAAATCATTTACCACAATAGCTGAAAAAGTAGTCGCAGATGAAAGAATAACAGATGAAGAAGGCTTGTTTCTTTTTGAAAAAGCCAGCCTGGGCCTCAGCGCCGCTCTGGCCAATTATATAAGAGAGAAAAAACACGCGGACCGGACTTATTTCAACAGAAATTTTCATATTGAACCTACCAACGTTTGCGTGTTTTCCTGCAAATTTTGTTCGTACTCGCGATTGTATGCACACCGGGATGAGGGCTGGGTTTTGAGCAAAGACCAAATGATGGATATCGTAAAAAGTTATGACGGGAAACCGGTTACAGAAGTACATATAGTTGGAGGCGTCCATCCTAAACTGGATCTCGATTTCTTTTGTGATCTTGTTGCCAGCATCAAATCGCACAGGCCTGAACTCCACGTGAAAGGTTTTACGGCGGTAGAACTGGATTACATGTTTCGCAAAGCAAAACTTTCTGTAAAAGAAGGAATGAAAAAATTATACGATGCAGGTTTGCAATCTATGCCTGGTGGCGGCGCTGAAATTTTTGCAGATGAAATCAGAAAACAGATTTGCCATGATAAAGTGAATGCGGAAGGCTGGCTAAAAATTCATGAAGAAGCTCATTTACTGGGAATGCATACCAACGCTACAATGCTTTATGGAAGCATAGAAAATTATGCTCACAGAATTGATCACATGAGCAGGTTAAGAAATTTGCAGGATAAAACGCACGGCTTTAATACATTCATCCCATTAAAATTCCGTAACAAAAATAATGACATGAGCGATGTGCCTGAATCTTCCATTGTTGAAGACATGAAGATGTATGCAGTCGCGAGAATCTACATGGATAATTTTCCGCATTTAAAAGCTTACTGGCCAATGCTGGGTAGGCAAAATGCACAACTTTCTTTGTCCTTCGGCGTAGATGATATGGATGGAACCATTGATGATTCTACGAAAATTTATTCAATGGCAGGAAGCGAAGAACAAAAGCCGGTAATGTCAACTTCAGAATTGGTCACGCTTATTTCGCAAGCCGGCCGTGTAGCTGTGGAGAGGGATACACTATACAACGAGGTAAAATTTTTTGCAAACGGCAAAGATGCAGAATTTGATGTGGCGCTTAATTAACACTCACAGGAAATCTCAACCATATTTCCAATAATTATCATGGCAAGAATTCTTTTTGAAAAAAAACATTTAATTTTTTTTCTTCTTTTGTTTTCTCAGCTTTCCATGTTAGTTCATGCACAAGACAACTATGAGATACAGGTTTATGGGGCAGATCTTGTTGAGCCAAAGACCACTATGATCGAGCTGCACAGCAATTTTACTTTTAGTGGATCAAAAGAGAAAGTGAACGGAGTTTTACCAACCCATCATGTTTTTCATGAAACAATTGAGATCACTCACGGCTTTAATCAATGGTTTGAAATAGGCTTCTATTTTTTCAATTCTATTGGGAATGATGGAAGAACGGGTTACGTAGGAAGCCACATCCGGCCAAGAATCGCTATTCCCAAAAGCTTCAATTTGCCTGTAGGCTTAAGCCTTTCAACAGAATTCGGCTTTCAAAGCAGCAAATTCAGCGAAGACACCTGGTCAATAGAAATAAGACCGATCATCGACAAGCAATGGAGTAAATTGTATGTATCGTTTAATCCCACTTTTGACAAATCCCTGAAGGGCCCCGGAACGACAGATGGTTTTATTTTTTCTCCTAACTTCAAAGCAAATTATGCTGTTACAAAAGCGTTTCTTCCAGGCTTTGAATATTATGGATCCATTGGTCCTCTTAATCATATTTATACCTGGAGCCAACAACAACAGCAATTGTATCTGGCAGTAGATTTAAACGTTTCTCCGAAATGGGAATTCAATGCTGGTTATGGCCTGGGGTTCACTCCCTCGACAGATGGAAATATATTCAAGATCATAGTTGGCAGAAGATTAAGATAAATTACTTTTCAACCGGCAATTGTTCCGTGAAATAACAGATTTACAACTCCCGCATACCTTTTAGCAAGCTTAATCCTCCCTTTATTTTTGTAATTTTGCACGCTTTAAAATACCAGTAATTTGTTTGTTTACTGATTTATTATCTCTTATTTTTTTAAAATATCTTATTTCTTTAAAATTACTTATCTT
>JBIQMJ010000505.1:0-2384 GCA_044463445.1 Segetibacter koreensis | reverse complement strand
CAAGATTCCACTTACCACTAACAGCAGTGGCAACCATTGATGAATAGTTGCCGTAGAAAAATAAGTTCTGTTAATTCCTGAATAAGATTTTCTTTGAATTTGCATCCACACAATCTACTATCCGCGATTGAAAATTAAAAATTATCGTTTCGTGTGCCACGAACCGAGGAAGTAGCAAGATTCCACTTCGTGATATAACGGGCATGATTAAACGCAAAAAAGGCCGGGCTACCCCGGCCTTTTGAAAAATTATTTAAAAATTATTACTGATGAAGCGTTATAGTTGGAATTTTAACTGCTGAGCCTGTAGTTACTGTCACACCTGTGATGGTTGTGTCCTTGTAGCCAAACGAGCCCTGGAAGGTAATGCTGTAAGTGCCAGCATTCAATCCTCTCATCTTGTACCTTCCATCTTCTTCAGGTTTTGCTGTAGCGGTGTCCGTGCCGTTCCATGCGGTTACATAAGGCCTTGCCCCAAACGGCAATACAGTTCCTTCTATTGCGCCTGTATTGTGCATAGAGAATATGGAAAGGAATGGTTTCAGGTAATAATTGCCATTGTGGGAAATGATGGATTTACATACATTAAAATCAAGCCACATAGAGGTTTGGCCCGGATGGAAATGATTGTCTTCATCCTCCTGGTGCACCTTGACATATTCATACTTGCCTGAACCATCAATCTGCTGCAGTGGGTATGAAACTCCTGAAATTACCAAAGTATTGTTGGTGCCCAAAGTAATCCTTATCCTCCTGATCTTTCCCGCAGGAATATTTACAGTTCCCAAAAGGGTATCGATGCCGTTCCGCAGGTTCAAAATATTGTACACTCCCGGACGAATCGCAAGCGTATCCCATGAGGAATATTCATCACCGTGATGGTGGTCTTCCTCGTGATCATTTTGATCGTCTTCAAAATGATCGTCATTCATATGCCCGCTGGTATCGACTTTTATCTCCACGTATTGTATGTCGATAAAAACAGAATCATACTGGCAGGGATCATCGGTAAGATAAAGCGCCACTTGCCGCGGTGAAGATGAGCTGGCGATTGGGGTTACATTTTTTTTACACGCAATGAACACGAAGGATAGAAGTGCTGCTAACACCCCTGCTCCCATAAGGGTTTTTTTACTGATTTTCATAAAGGGTTTTTTAATGATTAATAGGAATATAAAAAATTGTATTCATCGTGATACAGCAACGATTAAAGGTTCTGAATCAAAGCTTTTCAACAGGAATAACCAATAAGTAAAAATCAGCGATAGGTAAGTTTTAAATGACACTTAATTCAGAGGTAAAAGATCATGTGTGTAAATCAAAAGTAGTGCTCAAATCCGAATTATTATTATTTGTAAGAAACTTTTACAGTAAACAAACAATTTCTGGTAAACCACGGTTGAGTTTGGTGACCAATTTATTGCAGACAATAATATTGCGTATTACAAATTCCTTCGGCAGTTACAAAAGGTGACTATAACCTACTAATAAATCCTAATCATGATGATTTTAAAAGAATCAAACCTCAATTATTTTCTGTTTTTACAAACAGTTAACGTGTGAATTTCTACATTTGCGGGGCCATGAAAAAGTTTCTTGCTTTTTTTGTTCTGATTTCTCATATGAACACTTCGATGTTTCTGCCGCAGGTACCGGAGTCAGATATCTATGATACAAATGGCAACCAGGTAGATGACATTAACAGCCTTGTTGAATTCGTTATGGTTAAATTCGGCCTGGATCACCGGGCAGATGATGAAGATGATGACAGCGGCCAAAATTTTCATATTGTAAAATGCGTTGAATATTGCTTTCGGCCTGAATTTATAACGGTTAAAAGAACGGATACTTTATTTACCAAAACCGAGGTCTTCGCTGAATACCAGGAAAAAGTTACCCGCGTTTCTATTGATGTGATCATTCCTCCTCCAAAGAATTTGGTTTAGTACACTCTTTTCTTAATCATTTTCCGGGGAATACCATTTCCCCGGTTCAATTATTCATTTAATCTTTTTTTATGGAATTCAGGTTATGCCTGTTTGCATTGCTGTTTCCGGCATTGCATTGTTTTGCAGGCAAATCAAATGGCGACACACTCAGGTTAACTATTCCTGAGAGCGAGGAGCTCTTGCTTCACAACAACCTGCCACTTCTGGCAGCACATTATAACATTAACGCCAACCAGGCCTTTGCAAGGCAGGCAAAGCTTTGGGACAATCCTGTTATAAATACCGATCAGAATATTTATGACGGATCCGGCTTTTTTAAACACAACCAGGTAAATGGGCAGGTATACGTACAGGTAATGCAACTGATTAAAACTGCCGGCAAGCGAAATAAGCTGATGAAACTGGCTGAAGACAATACGGATATTTCCATATCAC
>JBIQMJ010000504.1:1302-2386 GCA_044463445.1 Segetibacter koreensis | reverse complement strand
ATCTTAGGGCTTGCAGCAATTATGTTTGCAGTGAACACCGCCTCTTTTGCCCAGGAAAACGAGGCTAATGAACATATAAATGTTCCACAAGTTGTAAAAACGGCGCTTCATAAAAAATATCCACAGGCTACAAAAGTAGGCTGGGAAAAAGAGAACGGGAATTATGAAGCCAACTGGGGGGGCAAAGATGGAGAAGCGAACTCTGTGCAGTTTACACCATCAGGAACTTTTATAGAAATTGTAAAAGAAATTCCCGTGAGCCAGCTTCCATCCAATGTGATCAGCTATGTAAAGAACCATTATAAGGCCACGGTAAAAGAAGCCGGCAAAGTAACTGATGCAAAAGGAAAAACATCGTATGAAGCGGAAGTTCATGGAAAGGATATTATTTTTGATGCAAATGGTAATTTTATAAAATCAGAGTAATAAAAAATAAATTGCGCGATATTAGCTTTCCGGTTTGTATCGGGGGGCTTTTATTTTATAAATATGAATAGAAAGCATTTAATCATATTTCTCTTTTTTCTTGCTCCTTTATTTTCAATTGGGCAAACCAAAAGCCTTGATTATTTTATTAATCAATCTCTAAATAACAATCCAAAATTCTCTGAATTACACAATCTTATTCTACAAAATAAAATTGACAGCGAAATAATCGTAGCGGGTAATAAATTGCAATTGACCGGCAATGGAAATGCTTATTACGCCCCGATTGTGAATGGCTATGGGTATGATATGGCAATTACCAATGGACAACAACTTTCAGCATTAGTGGCTTTAAATAAAAATATTTATAACAAAAGAAACCTAAGCCTCCAATTCAAAAGTTTGCAACTTCAAAATGATTCATTAAATAATTCATCAGCCATTTACAGCCAGGATTTAAAGAAGTCAATCATTAGTCAATACATCACTTCTTACGGCGACCAGCTTCAACTAAATATAAATAACCAGGTTATTGAACTACTATCAAACGAAGAGCAGGTTTTGAAAACCCTTACTCAAAAAAACGTTTATAAACAATCTGATTATTTATCTTTTTTGGTAACGCTTCAGCAACAGGAATTAGCCAGAAACCAGTTGC
>JBIQMJ010000504.1:0-1292 GCA_044463445.1 Segetibacter koreensis | reverse complement strand
GTGTTCAATATAAAAATGATTATGCCACGCTGAATTATCTTGCAGGAATAATTGATACGGCTACTGAAATACTTACGGAGCCTAACATACAAGTAATCGAAAATTATGAAGTTATCAAATCTCCTTTTTTTTTAAGCTATAAAATAGACAGCCTTCGGATTGAAAATGACAGGTTAATTACCAAAGCGCAATACCGCCCAAAAGTGAATCTTTTTGCTGATGCCGGTTATCAATCTTCTTTTATTCTTACGCCTTATAAAAACTTCGGATACAGCTTTGGTATCAATTTAACCGTTCCTATTTTTGATGGGAATCAGAAGCAATTGCAGTTTTCAAAATTAAATATTCAACAAAAAACTTTACAAAAGAAACAGCAATTTTTTGATACACAGTATCGGCAGCAGTTGCTGCAGTTACATCAGCAATTAAAAGATATCCAAGGCTTAAGAAGCAATATCAACAAGCAAATTGAATACCTGGAAACATTGATAAAAGTAAATGGCAAACTATTGGAAACGGGAGATATAAGGATCACTGATTATGTGCTGGCGCTAAATAATTATATCATCGCGAAAAATTTGGTAGTGCAAAATGAGATTGCGCGTTACCAGGTGATTCAGCAAATTAATTACTGGAATATGAAACTTTAAATGTAGAAGGAAATGGAGGAATACTTTGCTAAATTAAAATATGCATTATTTGTTGGTTTACTGCTTTACGGTTGTAATTCCGCGAACACAGATAATTCAAACGACACTCCGGAAGTGCGTACACCCGTCACCGTTACATCCGTTGCTGATGTTTCCTTAAATGAATATATCGAATTGAATGCAACGTCTTCTTTTCTCCAGCAAAATTTTGTAAAAGCAAATTTGAATGGGTACATCCAAAAATCAAATATCAAATTTGGAGACCGTGTTCATCGCGGCGAAGTCTTATTTGTATTAAAAACAAAAGAAGCCAGCGCCATTGGAAATGCAGTGAACCAATTAGATTCGAGTTTTAAATTTTCAGGCGTAAATGTGCTCCGGGCGGGTGTTTCAGGATATGTGATGCAGTTAAATCATCAACAGGGCGATTATGTTCAGGATGGCGAGCAATTAGCAATAATAAGTGATTCAAAGAGTTTTGTGTTTGTGATGAATGTACCTTATGAAGACAAACCTTATGTGTCAATCGGAAAAAAAGTACAGGTAATTTTGCCTGATGCGGAACTGTTGGATGGAACGATTTCTTTGTCAATGCCTTTGGTTGATTCCGTTACGCAAACACAATCTTATTCCATAAAAGTA
>JBIQMJ010000503.1:0-2389 GCA_044463445.1 Segetibacter koreensis | reverse complement strand
CTAAAAACACAACAATAGGTGTATAAATTTTAGCAAACTTTGTAATAAAAAGTTGGGTTGGTGATTTACGCGCTGTTGCATCCTGTACCATTTCTAAAATTCTTGAAAGCTTACTGTCTTTGAAAAGCGCAGAAACTTTTATGTCGGCAACAGTATTCAGATTTATCATTCCTGCCAACACTTTTTCTCCTTTCCTTTTTGTATCAGGCTTGCTTTCCCCTGTGAGTGCCGAAGTATTGAAAGATGAGGTTTCTGAAATTAGTTCTCCATCCAAAGCAACTTTTCCACCCGGCTTTACCTGTATCGTTTCACCTATTGAAACTTCAGAAGGTGAAACGGATTTTATTCTCCCGTTTCTAATTACTGTTACTATATCAGGCCGTACATCTAATAATGCTTTAATGCTCCATTTGGCTTTTCTTACGGCTGCTGTTTGAAAAAGCTCTCCAACTGCATAGAATAACATTACTGCAACGCCTTCAGGATATTGTTTAATGGAAAATGCGCCAATAGTTGCGATACTCATTAGAAAGAATTCTGAAAAAAACGAACCTTTCCTGATGGATTCAACAGCCTCTTTCATTACAGGCAAGCCTACCGGCAAATACGCAATAATATACCATATCAAACGCACGTATTCTGTGAAGAAATGAGGCTTGAAATAAGAGTCTAATGCAATGCCAATGATAAGCATTACAAAACTTATGATTGCAGGAAAATAAGGCTTCCATGTATTACTTCCCTGTTCACTTGTAGGTAAAGTTTTTTTAACTTTATTATTATCTTCTTTAGGTTTATTCAGCAAATCGGTTGCATTTGCTTTTGTATAAATTTTCTCTTCTTCAGAACAACAAGTCATTCTTCCTTGAGCATCATAAGTATGAATATGATTCTGATTTGGATTTATCATTGCTTATATCATTATTTGTTAAAAATTATTTTCGATAACCTAGTAATCTCAAAGCATTGAACACCACCACCAAAGTAGAACCTTCATGGCCAATTACCGCTGGACCAATGGTGGCATATCCTAAAACGGTTAGCGGTATCAATATTACCACCATTCCCAGGCTAATAAATAAGTTTTGCTTGATAATGCTGCGCGCTTTCTTACTTAAACCAATAGCAAAAGGAAGATTGGATAACTTATCTGCCATTAATGCTATGTCTGCCGTTTCCAAAGCTACATCAGAGCCCGCGGCACCCATTGCTATACCTACCGTACTTTTTGCCATAGCAGGTGCATCGTTTACACCATCGCCTACCATTGCTACTTTACCTTCCCTTGCTAATTTTTTAATCGCTTCTACTTTTTGTTCCGGCATTAAACTGCCTAATGCATCAGTTATTCCTATTTCCTTTGCAATGGAATCAGCCACTTTTTGATTATCACCGGTTAGCATAATCATCTTTTTGATACCCAATTTCTTTAGCTGCTCCAATGTTTCTTTTGCATCTTCCCTTTGGGTGTCCATGAGTGTAATAATGCCAACCAATTTTTCATCCTGTTGTACCAGCATGGTTGTATTTCCGGCTGTTTCAAACTCTTCCACTTTATTTTTTATTTCAACAGAAATCGTACTATTCTTTTCTGAAAGCAATTCTTTATTGCCAATATGAATTGTGGTATTTTCATATTCGGCCTTTACACCACGGCCTGTTATTGCCTGAACATTTTTTGCTGATGGAATTTCCTTTTTTAATTTTTCCATTCCGCCTTTTACGATTGCTGCTGCCAAGGGATGGTCACTTAATTTTTCTACAGAAATGATGATTGACAAAAGTTCCTCTTCGGTTATTCCATTAAGTGGATAAACACCCGTTAATTTCGGTTTGCCTTCCGTAAGAGTACCCGTTTTATCAAAAGCAATAGCACTAAGAGAACCTAATTCTTCCAAAGGCCTTCCACCCTTTATTAATACGCCGCCTTTGGCCGCTCTTGCCACCCCGCTCAATACCGCGCTTGGGGTTGCAATAGCCAATGCACAGGGGCTGGCAGCAACTAACACTGACATTGCGCGATAAAAACTTTCGCTAAAAGTTTCGTCTCTAACCAGGAAAACAAACAATAATAGTATCACCAAAATGAGTACCGCAGGCACATAATATTTTTCTAGTTTATCCGTAAAATTTTGGGTCGGTGATTTTTGGGTTTGTGCTTCATTAACCATTTGCACCAATCTTGCAATGGTAGAATCTGAAGAAATCTTACTTACTTTAATTTCCAATGCTTGTCCCCCGTTTATCGAACCGGCAAACACTCTGTACTTTGTATCCAGTTTATCTGCATTAGCAATATCAGTATTCGTATTCTCAACCGGCATTTTTTCGACCGGAACGCTTTCACCTGTAATAGGTGCCTGGTTCACACTGCTGCTGCCATTTACTA
>JBIQMJ010000502.1:0-2407 GCA_044463445.1 Segetibacter koreensis | reverse complement strand
AAACATTATGACAACCTTAAAATTCAATCAGCCCACTCTGAAAACTTTGGACAGTTTTCTTGACAATTTATTGAACGACCTGCCTGTAGTTAATAACAATTCCATGAATCTGCCGGCAGTGAATATTTCAGAAACTAACGATGATTATGAATTGGAATTTAATGTTCCCGGAAGAAAGAAGGAAGATTTCAAAATTACTGTCGACAAAAACATCCTGACCGTTTCTTTTGAAAAGAAAGAAGAGCAAAAAGAGGAAAACAAGCAATTTATCAAAAGGGAATTCAGCAGCAGCTCTTTCAAAAGGTCATTTACTCTTGACGAAAAAATCAATGCGGATGCGATCAATGCCAAGTATGAAAATGGAATTTTGTTCCTTACTCTTCCCAAAAAAGAAGAAGTAAAGGTGTTGCCTAAAGAAATTGCAATAAGCTAAATGAGTGATTAAGTTTAGTTTTAAAACCTTCTCATACCGGGGAGGTTTTTTTATTGGAATAAACAGAAAACGAAGAAATTTCAAAGATTATTATTTTTCCTTTCAGGTGAATTTAAGCCTATTTATATCCCAATATTTTCAGCATGCTTTGCGCACTTTGCTCTTTAGCGTAAAGCCAATCTACCAGCTTCCCGTTTTTATCATAATCAAGTACCACATATTTCGGCGAAGGGATCAGGCAATGTTTTATGCCCCCATAACCGCTGATCTGATCCTGGTAAGCGCCTGTATGAAAAAAGCCTACATACAAGGGTTCGCCATCGCCCACTTTCGGTAAGAAAACTTCATTGATATGTTCTTCTGAATCGTAATAATCATGGCTGTCGCAGGTGATGCCGCCGAGCGTCACTCTTTGGTATTCATTTTCCCACTTGTTGATCGGAAGCATTAAGAATTTTTCACCAATGCCCCAAGTATCAGGCAATGTGGTGATGAAAGAAGAATCGATCATGTACCAGGTCTCGCGGTCATTTTGCATTTTTTCGCCGATCACACTGTATATATGAGCCATGCTTTCGCCAACAGTATAACTTCCGAATTCCGTGAAAATATTGGGCATTGGCACTTTGCTTTTCTTGCAGCCTGCTTTAATATTTCTCACAATCTCATTGATCATAAACTGGTAATCGTAATCAAATCCCAGCGAGTGTTTGATGGGGAAGCCGCCACCAATATTAATTGAATCCAGTTCGGGACAAATTTTTCTGAGCTGGCAATAAAGATTGATCACCTTGTTCAGTTCGCTCCAATAATAAATATCATCCTTGATTCCTTTGTTCAGAAATATATGAAGCATCTTCAACTGGAAACGATTTTCATTTCCTTCAATTTCATCCACATAAAACTCAAGAATATCTTTTGCGCGTATGCCTAATCGTGAGGTATAAAAAGGGAAAGTAGGTTCTTCTTCGGCTGCCACCCGTATGCCTATGTTAAAAGGGGCTCTTACCGATTTCCGGTATGCTTTTAATTCCTCTTTATTATCAAGAACAGGAATTACATTTTTAAATCCTGAATTGATTAAGCGTGCAATCCGGCTGGTGTAGCTTTTTTGCTTAAATCCATTGCAAATAATAAAAGTGTCTTTGGTGATCTTTTTTCTTTCAAATAATTTTTGAATGATCTCAATGTCGTAGGCATAGCTGGTTTCAAGATGAATATCATGTTTCAATGCTTCTTCTACAATAAAAGAAAAGTGCGAACTTTTGGTGCAGTAGCAATAATTGTATTTGCCTTCATACTTATGTTTTTTTAATGCATTGGCAAACATTTTTTTTGCTTTATTGATCTGCATTCCTATCTTGGGCAGGTAGGTAAATTTTAAAGGGGTTCCATATTTATCGATCAAAGCTTTTACGTTTACATCATTGTATTCCAGGTATTCATCTTTCAGATCAAAACCTTCCTGTGGAAAATTGAAAGTTTGATCTACGAGATCCTTATAGCTATTGTTCATTCAAAACTTTTAAGATTTTAAAAAAAATTTTTACAAATGTAATAGAATGATTAATTAATGAAATAAAAAAACCATCCCGGTTTGATGGAATGGTTGGTAATTAAAAAAATCAGTTAAAAGTCATTTTACTGACTGGATCAGGTTCTTGAAACTTTCAGGTTCGTTCATGGCCATGTCAGCAAGCACTTTCCTGTTAAGCCCGATATTTTTTTCATTTAATTTGTTGATGAACTGGCTATAAGTCATTCCTTCTGCCCTTACTGCCGCGTTGATACGCGTGATCCATAAAGCGCGGTATTCGCGTTTTTTCAATTTGCGGCCTACGTAGCTATAGGTAAGCCCTTTTTCCATTACATTCTTCGCAACGGTATATACATTTTTTCTTTTGCCGTAGTAGCCTTTAGCGGCTTTAAGTATTCTTTTTCTCCGTGCCCTTGATGCTACTGCATTTGATGAAC
>JBIQMJ010000501.1:0-2413 GCA_044463445.1 Segetibacter koreensis | reverse complement strand
GATGCCGGGATTGTCTTTTTTATTTTCCATATAGGAAAGTTATGATATAAATTAATAAGAAGAAAAATTTAAAAAAAAGAGAAGATCATTTTAAAACCGTAAAGAAAACTTCCTTCCGGGAGCTGGCTCCTGAGCCGGAATGTTGCAAGGTAAACCTGTAGGATCCTTATAATAATGAAAATCCATTTGCAAAAAAAATAAAAATCATTCTTCCGGTAATGAGGATTCAATCTTAATGGAAAGGAACATTTTCCCAATAATAGAAATCGTTTTTTCAATAAGAAAACCATGAATCTTTCATCCCAGGTGATAAAAATAAAAAATTACTTTTTTGTTTGCCTGCTGGCAGGCAGTTGCTTTACCGGAAATTTATTTTCTAAAAATATGAATAAATACAAATTATTATTATCTTGTTGCCTAAAGTTGAACAAAAAACTAATCTTCTAATTGCTTGTAATTCAGAATCAGCGAAGCTTTAATTCGGAATTTCACTTTTCACTTTTTACTTCTTATGAGAGGCATCAATAAAGTAATACTGGTAGGCAATGCCGGAAAAGAACCGGAATACAGAACCCTGCAGGATGGAACGACAGTAGCAAAAATTGCGCTGGCGACAACAGAAATTTTTAAACTGAAAAACGGCGAAAGTCAATCAAGGACTGATTGGCACACGGTGATTCTGTGGAGGGGATTAGCCGGACTTGCCAAAGAATATGTAAAAAAAGGAAGCCTGCTGTATGTAGAGGGAAAATTGCGTAATCGCGATTATGAAATGAAAGACGGGCAAAAGCGGTATGTAACTGAGATCGTTGCAGAAGAAATGATACTGCTTGATAAAAAAGCAAAAACGCCGGGAAAAGGAGAGGAACCGGAAAGCGGGAAACCGCTTCCGTTTTGAATGAGGATTGCAGCTTTCAAAAGTTAGCAACCCTGAATAAACTTCGAAATAAATAATAAAAATTATTTCACCGGATGGAAAAAATAATCTTAAAGCCGCTGTATCACCGGGGACAGGATTGTGTCGGGATTTATTTTGAAAAAAATCCCGCTATACAATCATTAATTCAAAAACAAGCAGCAGCCAGGTGGAGCAAAACGCATACCTGCTGGTACATTCCATTATCGAAAGAAAATTATGAAAAACTATCACAGGCCCTGAGAGAGCAGGCGGCGCTGGATACAGGCGAACTTAAAAAATACCTTTTGGATAAAAAGAAAAATGGCGCAGCAGCCATTATCGCTTCTTCCACCCAAAAAATTGAAAATGAAAAAAAGGAAATCAATATTCGTAAAATAGCGCCTGAGCCCATTTCGGCCAGAAAAAAAAATACACAGTATTCCAAATTACCCGGTTCGCTTAGCGAAGAAAATTTAAAATCATTTTTGGAATACAAAAACATTCTGACACTGAAACGGTACAGTCCAAGCACCATGCGGACTTATTGCAATGAATTTCATATTTTTTTGGAAACATTAAAAAATAAACCTGCCAAAGAATTAAGCCCCGGCCAATTGCAGCGGTATATTTTGTATTGTATTAATACACTCAAATTAAAAGAGAATAGTGTGCATAGCAGAATGAATGCATTGAAATTTTTTTATGAACAGGTTTTGCATAAAGAGAAAATGTTTTTTGAAATACCGAGGCCGAAGCGGCCACTGATTTTACCCAAATTGCTGAATGAAACAGAATTGCGAAAATTGTTTAATGCACTGGCGAACAAAAAACATAAAGCGATGTTGTTTACCTGCTACAGCGCCGGCTTGCGGGTGAGTGAAGTGGCGAATTTGAAATTGCAGCACATTGACAGTAAGAGGATGCAAATATTTGTAGAAAGAGCCAAAGGGAAAAAAGACCGGTATGTAAATTTAAGCCCGATCTTATTGGACATATTAAGAAGCTATCATAAAGAATACGAGCCTAAACCGAAGGTCTATTTATTCGAATCGGAGCAAACCCTGGATGCCTATCCTACCCGAACCATTCAACAAATTTTTTCAAACGCGAAATACAAGGCGGGTATCAGGAAAGAAGTGGGGATCCACAGCCTGAGGCATAGTTTTGCCACGCATTTGCTGGAAAAAGGAACTGATATAAAATATATAAAAGACCTGCTTGGTCATTTTAATATTAAGACCACAGAGCGCTACCTGCATGTGAGCAAAGAGAAGCTTGTAAATATTGTAAGCCCGTTTGATGACTTGTGGAAAAACGAAACGATTGAATGGTAAATGATATATTATGAAATTATTGGAATCGGATTGTACTAACGACAATTGAAAAAGTATAACACTAAAAGATTGATTCACAAGCACAATTTTTTTTGAGTAATCCCGTATTATAACATAAATTAGCGTGTTAGCAGCCATTGAGACCACGCTCTTTACAAACCAAATGGTACTCAAAAAGTTC
>JBIQMJ010000500.1:0-2435 GCA_044463445.1 Segetibacter koreensis | reverse complement strand
CCACGCCTTTAAAATTATCGTTAGCTCCGTTGGAAAAAGTGAGAAAAAGAACCGCAATAAAAAGGAAAATAAGCATTTGGAAATATTTATTATTAAGCAACTGATCCACCGCAACTTGAACCTGAGCCTGCTGTACAGCCATAACAATGTTGCCCCGTAATGATGTTCCTGTTATTAAGAGTTTCCATGTTGAACTGTGATATATGTTTTGAAGAAACATTCACTTTCAATTCAAGCATCTGGTTAAAATCGCAATCGTATAAGTAACCATCCCATCCTATTGAAATGGTATTGCGGCACATTACGTTTGCGGCGGCTGCCGGATTATAAGCATCAATTAGCTTCTCCATATATTTTTCATAATTGCCACTTTTTAAGAGGTAATTTAAAAACCTGCTGATAGGAAGATTGGTAATGGCAAATAAATGATTGAATTCTATTCCAAACTTTTCCATCAAATCATGTTTGTATTCATTTTCCAGAGAAGATTGCAAAGGTGGCAGAAAAGCCCCTGCAGGATTATAAACCAAATTCAAAATTAAATTAGATCCTTCTTTACCATAACCAACCGCGTTGAGCATTTGAAGCGCCTTAATACTTTGTTCAAAAACTCCATTGCCCCTCTGTCTGTCGGTTCTTTCCTTTGTGTAAAAAGGAAGTGAAGACACTACTTCAATATTATTTTGTTTATAAAATTCAGGAAGGTCGTTATATTTTTTATTGGCCAGGATAATAGTAAGATTGCAACGAACCATTACATGCTTGTCTAACTTTTTTATTTCTTCCACAAACCACCTGAATTCGGGATTCATTTCAGGGGCACCACCTGTAAGGTCAACAGTTTTAAGGGAAGGGTTATTTTTCAGTACATCAATACATTGCTGCATGGTTTCTTTGGTCATGATTTCTTTGCGGTCGGGGCCTGCGTCCACATGACAATGTTGGCAAACCTGATTACACATCTTTCCCATGTTTACCTGGAAGATTTCTATTCCTGTTGGCTTCAGAGGATACAATCCGTTTTCTTTTAATTTCTCCTGAAATGGAATCAAATTAAAATCACGGGATCTACCATGCTCAAGAATTTTCAATTGCTCATTCGCATCAGCCAACTTCTGATGTTGCCCGTGTAATGAAATTTTCCGCTCCGGCGCGGGTATCGTTTCCTTATTTTCTATCATAAGTTTTTTATTTCGGATTCTGTCTCAGATTTTATGAACAAACCTTGAACCTTGAACCTTCAACCTTCAACCTTCAACCTTCAACCATCAACCATCAACTTTCAACCTTCAACCTTCAACCTTCACCTACTTTCACATCGCTATCTCCTTCACCTTATTCATCATCTGCACTCCATGTACCAATGAAGCGCCGCCACGGATAGCGCACGCTACATGCACTGCTTCCATCATTTGCCCTTCGCTCCAGCCTTTTTCATAAGCATCGCTGCTGTACGCATCAATGCAATAGGGACATTGCACTGCATGAGCCACAGCAAGCGCAATCAACGATTTTTCCCTTGCTGTCAATTCACTGTCTTTAAAGACTTCGCCATAATAATCAAAAAATTTATCGCCTAGCGTTTTTTGAAAATCACTCACATTGCCAAATTTTTTCAGATCGTCTGAATTGTAATAGTGGTCATTCATTATTTTTTATTTTGAGTTTAAAATCTTCTTAAATGAATTATTGTTTAAAAAACTTTGCTGTTTTCATATTGCCTCTTTCATTAGAAACCTTCAGCCAATAATATCCCGTTGACAAATTTTCTGTCCTTAAATTAAAGTTAGTAACGCCTTTGTTAGCCTGAAGTTTTTTCTTATGAACAACAGATCCATTCAGATTGATAATGACGGCAGAAAAAGTTTCATTTTCATCATCGGAAATAGAAAAATTTAGAGAAAGACTTACCTTAGTAGGGTAAACATCCAACAAATCAAATCCTATTTCTTTCAGGTATATGTGCCTTATAGCAGAGTGATAAAACTTCCCATCTATATTGCCCACATTAATCCTATAAAAAATATTACCCTGGTTTATACTTGCACTGTCTTTAAAATCAAAAGGTTGCTGGCACCGTAGTTTATCTGCAATGAACGAATCTATAGTAGTAAAATCTTTTCCGTCCCCTGATTTCTGAATCTGAAAATTTGCATATTGCAAATAGCAAATAGTTTTCCAATGCAACAGGGCAATATTATTGGAAACACCTACATCAAAAGATTCAAGGCGCACCGGAAAATAAGTACTGTCATTTTGTGCTATTACAGCATTACAAACTATAGTTGAAACAAAAAAGGCGAAGATCTTTTTCATACATTTAATTTATTAGTAAAGCTGACCACTTTATTATGATTGGGCTTTTGCCCGTTATTAAATGCACCTTGTATTCTTCTTATTACATCCGGCTGCTTTTTATTCATCTTATAAATAAT
>JBIQMJ010000499.1:0-2463 GCA_044463445.1 Segetibacter koreensis | reverse complement strand
TTGAATAGCATTTGCATAAGTAGCCACGCCCTCACAAAGAAAGTCAATCTGGATAAAGTATTCCATGATACTTTGCAATAAACTTGCTTCGTCTTCTATTACCAATAGTTTCATTTTACTTTTGACCTTGGATTATAGGAATTACTCGCTTTCCTTCCTTTAATTCTGCACTGCTTTTTAAAATCAAAGTATCGCCTTCATTCAGATCACCAAATATTTCCTGTTTATCTCCCATATTAAATCCTGCTCTTACATCAACCCATTTTGTTGTACCATCAGACACTTTAATAACAAACTTTCTCTCTAAGGTAGTAACAACTGCTGATGTTGGTATAACGAAAGATTTTTGCGGACGCACAAAATGAAGTTTTACATCAGTATAACTGCCCGGCAGCAATTGATGATCTGAATTAGGTACTTCAAATTCCCAAATCGAAAAATGGCACACGGATAAGACATTCCTGCCAAGTTGTTTGCCGTTGCCATTCCAACTTAATAAGTTGCATAAATGATAGGCAGCCTGCTATACTTAACTACGTCCACATTTTTCAATGCTGCCTCCGATTCATATTTTTCCGATTTCAATAAATGATAATTCTGTTGTGCAAGCAAGACAGCATCTTTCATCTTTATTTTCATGTTTATAACAGTATCGTTAGGCGTTTGCGCAACCAAGTTATCAGTTATAAATAACGAGACAATTGATAAAATAAAAAATATTCTCATGCACGTATGTGTCAAAGTAAGTAGAACGTTATTTGTACGATACAAAACTAAAAGTCGATTTTGGAGAAATTCTGATAAAGAAAATATCAGAATGATTTTATTCACCTGGTTTAGATAGGGATGGCTTTAATTTAGATACGTATGGCTTTAATAAAGAAATTACTTGGAATAAAGCCAATTATGGAGAGCGTTAAATTGTGTGTGGCTCATTAAACTTTTGTTCAAAATTTCCTTCCTGTTGGTTTTGACGAGAGCTTAATTTTTATTTATAAGCTTTCCATGCGTGGAGGAATTTTGAAATATCCCGAAGATCGCTTTTTGAAATTTCATCCTTTTTAAAAGAAGGCATCACCCCCAATCCGTGTCTCATTTGAAATCTCTTTATAAATCCGGGAGCAGCATTTCCGTTTATTGAAGGTCCGAGTCCACCAGCACCACCGGGATGACATTTATTGCAATTGGCCATAAAAACTGTCTGCCCATTTAATACATGCTTATTTTTGGGAACGAATTCGTGTTGAGTGATATCCTGTCCTCTTCGTACAGAGCAGGAATTTACACTGAATGAAAAAATAATAATCGCAAAAGCCGCAATGCATGTACATGGCTTATTCATAAAATTATTTTTTACTTATTTTCCAGATCATACCCGTTTTAGTTTGCGGATGAGATCCTTTGTCATCAGTTTTTAAAATGCCGAAATCGACAACATAAAGAGCGGTGCCCCGCTTATCAAATTTCACAGAAACGGGCCTTTCCAAGCCACCTTTTTTCAACCATGATGCAGGGCCGTTTCTTTTGCTTTTATTAGAAGCAAATTCATTGATCACGCCGTTATTAATATTTACCCTTACAATTTTGAATCCAACGGGGTAAAGTACCTTTCCTGCGCCTGGCGGCATATCACCAAACTGCGCTACAAAAGCTTCGCCTGCATAACCAAAATCATCATTTCTTGAAAAATCAAAACCATCGGAAGATGAATGAACTCCGAAAATGGCGATAGGCTTAGGCGGCTCATTAGGATATTTTTGAAGCAGCGGTTTTACCGGATCTTTTCCCGGTGTCTTAAACTCTTCATCTCCCTCTATCCGCTTTCCCGCTGAATAATCCGGCCATCCGTACCAAAGCCCGTTTTTGATTTCCCACAGCACATCACCTGCTCCCCATACAGGCCTGCTGCCCCGTGAATCAAAACCATTTTCTGTAACAAATAATCTCCCATCTGGTGCCAGAGCAAGGCCAAACGGATTTCGAAATCCCCAGCATACTAATTCCGGCTGACCTCCGGAAACGGGAATTCTTAAAATAGAGCCGGTACAAGGGATTCGCCCTTTTATTACCTGTCCGGGAGTAGTAGAAGTTCCAAAGGGAACATAAGCTCCGGTAATGGCTTCATTAGTAGAATTGGGAGATAACACATTTTTTGAAGTATAATTTTGTCCGGTAAGCGTGATATCGCCGCAGGGAATATCATGAAAGTCTTTTTTTCGTAACAACCATCCGAACGCAGCATTATCTTCACCAACCACTCCTGAATTCGTGGCTACGCCCAGTCCAAAATATACATAACCATCTTTTACAACAGGGCCATTGGTATGATGATCGCCCATTGTAGGAAGGTTTGAAATTAAGGGAGTTATGATACCATCTTTCGTTATTTTTAAAATCGTTCCTCCATCCATTTCTCCTCCTTCAGCTACATAAAAAGCCCCATTAAACCAGGTGATTCCGGTC
>JBIQMJ010000498.1:0-2465 GCA_044463445.1 Segetibacter koreensis | reverse complement strand
ACTACTGTAATAATCTCTGAAAGTATCAACACCTGTCCGGGGTTGGCCAAGCCAGAAGGCCGGTTCTATCACGGCAACAATTCCCGCATCCGCCATGGCCTGGTAATCATCCGTAGTTCTTGAAACCATATGAATATGCGGATCGAAAAACCGCATTCCTTTGATAACTTCTAAATCCAGGGTTAACAGATCTTTTGTTTCCATGGTAGCACGCTCCTCATTACTGCAACACATAATTTAAGTGATTTATTATTTGAAAATATTATTTTTATTGGCTATCGTTTCCCAGTTTAGGAAATTTTGTTCAATTGCTTTTTTCAATTCAGGATATTCATCTAACAACTGTAATGCCTTTTCAAACGAACTTCCGGCACAGGTAAGAGCCGCTGCCTGGCGGTCAGTTTCTGCATCAGAAACAATTAATTTTTCCAGCATGTAAAAATGATCGTCGTCAATAAATTTTCCGGTTAATCTCCATAGCTGAGGATTAATCTCCCGTCCCGCAGCCCACCTTTCTTCGACATAATCAAAAATGGTACTGGCTAAATTTGGATTGGCTCTTTCATCCAGTCCAATGATATTATTTACATTTTTGTCAGTAAAAAATGCTTTCATCACCAATTGATTCCATGCTCCTTCATCCAGGTATTTGGCAGGATAAGGATTATGATACATGATAGCTTCCAGCACAGTGCCAATATTACTTCTGATACCCTCCGCGCAGCGCCAGGTCCAGGCGTCAGGATAAGCAAGAAAAGGAAGGGAAGAATAAAGCGCTACCAATTCATTCATCTCTGCCTGGGGAAAAAGATTTTCAATCCTGGAGAGATACATTTCTTTATCAAGACTTTCCAGTTGCATTAAAAGCCAAACCCTCGCTACCCGGTCAATAGTCCAGTTTTGGATCGTTAAACCAGGCAATAACATTTCCAGGCTTTTAATTTCAGTTTCCTCCAGAGCCACTTCGTTTTTACCGGTTTTACGGGGAATAGCAGTAAAAGCGAGGTTCAACTGGTAGGAGTTATCTGTATCAGTTGACTGGCCAGCTTTATCAATAAGCCAGGTGTAAGTTTCAGGGCTTACATTTTTTTTAATAATTTTTGAAAGAATTTGCTCCACCGTAATTGTAATCTCTGTCTCCATAGTCAAAGTTTTCACAGGTTTATTGGGCCACAAAATAATTCATTGCCAATGCGGCGCTGATAATCAACAATCCGAAAAATTCCCTGGTTTGTTCAATGTAAGGTTTTGTTGCCTGCATGCTTTCTACAAGACTGGGGTTGTGATATTTTACCAACCAGTCTTTAACTCCATCTTTTATAAAAAAAAGACGAATAGCATACAGCAAATAAAAACCAATTGCCACAAGGTACGCCACCGGAAAATATTTATCAAAAACAGCCAGGCCACAAAAAACCGAAGCAACCAGGTAGATGGTTACCCATAGCCAGGCATCCGGATCATTGAGGTTCACGTAAGCAAAAGCAGCAAAAGCGAGGCAGAAGAATGTATTAAGAATAATTAAAAACATTTTTAAAAATAAGATTCATTAGTAAGAGGCAAAGCGTTTTCCCGGTTATTTAATAGGCGGTTTTTAATTCCATTTAACAAAATCCACACTAATAAAGGGGTAATGCGAATTTAAAATAACTTGATGAAATAAGAGGATCTTTTTAAAAATGTTTCCCAAATAGCCTCAAAATAAAAAGGATTCCATGAACTTTTTTATCCGGAATCCCTTACTGTATTTAATTATGTTACGGATCGTCTATCGGGGTTTGGCACTTTAAAATAACTCTTGCTTAACAGAACGTACCAGTTGATAAACCAAATGTGCCGCTTAATCAATTCAAACATAAGAATATAACAAAATAAAGTAGATTCATAAACCTGAAACAATTTGTGCGGCCGCTTTCTTCGACGATATGGATTGTTTTCTGATAATAATGCCTTTTGAATGAGTAGTAAATAAATGGGAAGAATAAGATCCGGGTTTAACGAGCATTACTATCGCGTTTGTCCAACTCTACTTACGGAGAAATAATCCTTTTTCCATGTAGAAATTTTCTTCGAAAACCACCCACGAAAATTCTTTTTCTTATGAAATCTGTAGCCATTGGTATGAGTTATTGTTTGACACAGGCTCATGCAATCTACCGGACAATAGTGGCAGAGTGAATCTCTCTAATTCTATGAAAAGTCCTAAAAATTTTGTTCACCCCCAAACAGAACATCTAATGCCAGATTTAGATTCATTCGATGAAAAGCAAACCCTGATTGAATTGTCCAATAATAGTGAAATCGCCTTTGAGAAAATCTATCATCTTTATAGCCATAAAATTTATTTTAAAATACGCAGATTGGTAAAGTCGCAGGCTATTACAGAAGATATTTTGCAGGAAGTCTTCCTTGCCATTTGGAATAATAGAAGCAAACTTAACATGGATAAGTCTTTATGTTCTTAC
>JBIQMJ010000497.1:0-2473 GCA_044463445.1 Segetibacter koreensis | reverse complement strand
ATTTCTGGCGTAACCACTTTCAACGTCTGCCGTAATGGGAATGCTTACACTCTTTACGATTCTTTTCAAAATCAATAACAAATCTTCAAAAGGAAATTTTTCTCCGTCCTGGTATCCATTACTCAAAGCAACTGAAGCGCTGGCTGTAGCTGCCGCCTTATATCCCAAATCCTGCAAAAGCATCGCCCCTAACGGATCCCAAATGTTCGGAAGAACTAAAATTTCACCATTATGATGAAGTTGGTATAATTGTTTTTCTTTTTCGGGCTGATTATTTTCGGGTAGCATTTTTTATTTTTTAAAGACCTAATAACAGAAAACAAAATTACTTCCTAATTTTTCAATCGGATGTCAAAAACTAAAAATTGAGTAAACGAATTAATATCCCCGATTTCTATTTTTTTAAATGCAGGTGAAATTAAGTACCTGGTTCCTGTTGGGCCAGACGAAACAAAAACCGGAAAAATAGAAAAATCAAATCGTAACTTTTGTTGAATTCAATTTATTTTTGGGAATGAAGATTTTGTTATCATATCTGAAACCCTATAAATGGCTGATCGTTTTAGCGCTTTTCCTCGCTGCCGCTAACCAGATCTTTTCATTATTTGCTCCGTGGATCACTGGAAGAATCCTTGATCTTTTTGCCAATCATCCGCATGTTTTTCCGGATAAAACGCCGAGAACGGAACACCAGTTTTTCTTTGGCAACGATCAATATCACGGGCTCATATACTTTCTTCTTTTGTTGATCGGAACTGCAATGGTGAGCCGCATTGCCAAAGCTTTTCAGGATTATTTTGGAAATGTACTGGTACAAAAATTTGGCGCTACCATTTTTACGGATGGCCTGAAACACAGTATGCGCTTACCTTATCAGGATTTTGAAGATCAGAGCAGCGGAGAAACTTTATCCATCTTAACCAAAGTAAGAGCAGACACTGAAAAATTCATCACTAATTTTATAAATGTATTTTTCATTATTATCGTGAGCATCATTTTCATTTCAATTTATGCTTTCAGGTTGAATTGGATGATAATGCCTGTATACGTGATTGGGATTTTTATGATTGCTATCGTAACGAGTTTTCTCAGCAGAAAAATAAAGGTGATTCAGAAAACGATCGTCACCGAAACCAATACTCTGGCGGGCTCTACGACTGAATCACTTCGAAACATTGAATTAGTAAAAAGCCTGGGACTTACAGGCCAGGAAGTAAGCAGGCTCAACAATAATACATTTAAAATTCTCAACCTGGAATTAAGAAAAGTAAAAAGTATCCGCACTTTAAGTTTTATCCAGGGAACGATGGTAAATTTTTTGCAACAGGTAATCACTTTCACTTTGCTTTGGCTGATCTTTAAAAATTCTATTACTCCTGGCCAATATCTTTCACTTACCTTTTACAGCTTTTTTCTTTTTGGCCCGATGCAGGAAATTGGAAACATCATTATTTCTTACCGCGAAGCAGAAGCCTCTCTTGGCAATTTTCACAACCTGATGTCTAAACCGCCGGAAATAAAGCCCGTTACCCCTTTCACTATTGATACCATTGAACAACTGGAATTTATTAATGTAAAATTTAAACACCTTTCCGCACAGCATCCTGCATTAACAGATATTAATTTTAAAGTAAAAAAAGGAGAAA
The DNA here is from genome assembly GCA_044463445.1 of Segetibacter koreensis. GTDB lineage: Bacteria > Bacteroidota > Bacteroidia > Chitinophagales > Chitinophagaceae > Ginsengibacter > Ginsengibacter koreensis_A. The sequence goes on along the minus strand of JBIQMJ010000497.1, from coordinate 827 downwards.
CGATTGCTTTCGTGGGCCCTTCAGGCTCGGGAAAAACAACGCTGGTAAAGCTTTTAGTGGGTTTGTATATTCCTCAAAAAGGAGAAATTTTATACAACGACATCAACAGGGAAAATATAGATTTTGATATCCTGAGAGCTCAAATAGGATTTGTAACGCAGGATACGCAACTATTTGCAGGAACAATCAGGGAAAATTTACTTTTTGTAAACCCTACTGCTTCGGATGAAGAAATTTTGGATGTGCTTCAAAAAGCTTCCTGCAATACATTGCTTGCCCGTGCCGATAAAGGCCTGGATACTTTAATCGGTGAAGGTGGGGTAAAAGTTTCCGGAGGAGAAAAGCAGCGGTTGTCAATTGCCCGTGCATTGCTACGTCAGCCCCATTTGCTCATCTTTGATGAAGCTACTTCTTCACTGGATTCCCTGACAGAGGAAGAAATCACCAACACGATTAAAGAAGTTTCTTCAAAAAAGGAACAGATCACCATTCTGATCGCTCACCGGTTAAGTACGATTATGCATGCTGACAGGATTTATGTTCTTGAAAAGGGAGAAATCATTGAAACGGGGAACCATGAAGAATTGTTGAGGAAAATGGGTTTGTATTATGCGATGTGGAGACAACAGATCGGGGAAAGGAAGAAGCTGAATATTCATCCGGAAATGGCAAATTAAAAATCAGATTTATTTATTTGCTTACTGATAAAAACTTTTTGGAAAACGGGAAGGTATTTTCTCTAAAAACATTCACAATAAATTTTAAAAGCCTAAAGTTTTTTATTTTCTTTTTTGAATTTTGAATGCTACTTTTGCAGCCCTCAATTA
>JBIQMJ010000496.1:0-2483 GCA_044463445.1 Segetibacter koreensis | reverse complement strand
AATCAACAAATAAAACCCCTGGTTTAAATTCGTGTCTTAATTTATGAAAAAAGCAATCCTGCTTTTACTTTTATTTAGTTGCCATTATGCATTCGTTTTTGCGCAGCATAATAAAACATCTCAACATCAAAAAACAAAAATCTTTAAACCACCTTTTCAGGGTAAAAGACATTTTTGTTCTGCCGAAAGGAAGATGACTTATGATGTCGAAATCAAGGGAAACAATGTGGTAATTTCTTATGAAAAAATTAAAATAACAGGTGTTTTTAAAAATGGGTTACTCATTACAAACGACCCCGAAGAAATAAAATACAGGCATAATGCAGGAAAATATAATTACGGCAAATATTACGTAATAGGAACAAATTATTTTAGCGTATTAAACCCCGAGAACGGCGAATATTTTTATCATCAGTTATGCAAAAAGTAATAAATATTGCAGCAATGAAACAACCGAAGCTTTTTTTCGCATTAATTATTTGTGTTTGTTTTTTCTTCAATGGATGCAACGCACAACCACAAACCAATTCTCTGAAATTAATTGTATCAATTTCATTACCCGGCGTAAGTGGACGCATTGACCATTTAAGTTTTAACAGCAAGCATCAATTAATTTTTGTAGCAGCATTAGGAAACAATACAATCGAAGTTGTTGATTTGAAAAATAAAAAAGTTGTTCATACGATAAAAGATTTGCACGAACCGCAGGGAGTAGTTTTTATTCCTGAAACCAATTCCATTTTTGTAGCGAATGGTGAAAATGGTGAATGCAATATTTTCAATGCTGAAACTTTTCAAAAAGTTACTACCATAAAATTATCCGGCGATGCTGATAATGTTCGTTATGATGCAGCAACAAATTTAATTTATGTTGGTTATGGAAATGGAGGCATTGCAATAATTGATGCAAATAGAATGAAAGAAGTTGCTTCAATTAAATTAGATGGCCATCCGGAAAGTTTTCAGCTTGCAAAAAAACAAAATAGGCTGTATATAAATGTCCCTGACGCAAATGAAATAGAAGTGGCTGACCTAACAACGCGCGCCATAATAGCAAAATGGAAAAACACAGACGCTTCATCCAATTTTCCAATGGCACTGGATGAAAATAATAACCGTTTGTTTATTGGTTGCAGAAGCCCTGCAACTTTAAGAATGATAAATACAGAAACAGGAAAAGACATTACTACAATTAAAATATCGGGAGATGCGGATGATGTTTTTTATAATGCTCCCGATAGTCTTGTTTTTGTTTCAGCGGGCAGAGGTTATATCGATATTTTTAAAGCAGGCAAAAGCAGTCTGAAAGAAGTTAATCATCTGGAAACTCGTAGCGGTGCAAGAACATCATTATTGTTATCTTCAGAAAATAAATTTTTGCTGGCCGTCCCTTCAAGAAATGGAAACCCTGCTGCCTTGTGGGTATATGACATCCGCGAATAATTCCTGTTCAATTCTGCGAGGATAACGTTCAAGTAATATGGGGCACTCATGATGACAGTTTTAAACCCGCAAATTTTTTTTGACAAAAATTATCGCCGAACTTTCCTTTTTTGCAAAAGAGTTCATGAATTTCAGAAGAATGAAAAAATTTTGTTTGTTGATTTTTTTTGTCAGTATGTCGAAGTTTAATCTCAAGGCACAACGTAGTTTTCCAGATACGCTTACAGCTTACAGAATTCATACTCCGATAGATTTTGATGGCAATCCCAATGACTCTGCCTGGCAATCTGTAACACACATCAGCAACTTCACACAACGCGAATTAAACTTTGGTGAACCTGGTTCTGAGAGAACCGAAACGGCAGTTTTGTACGATAAAAACAATTTGTACATAGGCGTTTGGTGTTATCAGAAAGAGCCTGAAAAAATTGTCGCGAAATTTATGCAGCGTGATTTTGATTATCAGAACGATGATATTTTCGGCGTCGTAATTTCGCCCTTCAATGACGGAAGAAATGGTTATATGTTTATCATTAATCCAAACGGGGCAAGGGCTGATTTACAGGTGAGCTGGGAGAACGATAATATTGACTGGAACGGAGTTTGGGATGCAAAAACAATTCGCAACGACAGAGGGTGGTTTGCAGAAATTGTCATTCCATTCAACACCCTCCAGTTTAAAAGTGAAAGCATTAAAACTTGGGCTATTAATTTTGGAAGACTTATCAGTTATAAAAAAGAAGAAGACCGTTGGCAGGGATGGAGCCGTGATTACGCTTTTGAAAATGTAAGCCATGCCGGAACATTAGTTGGTATACACGATATTGGTTATGCAAAACATTTTGAGTTTAAGCCCTATGGTTTAGCCGGATTTGAAAAAGATAAAAACACTGCCGCAACCTATCCGGGAAAGGTGGGAGCAGACCTTAATATAAATATTACACCAACGCTAAAATTAAACTTAACAACCAACACAGATTTTGCACAGATTGAAGCCGACAAAATACAGGCCAATCTTACCAGGTTCAATTTATACTATC
>JBIQMJ010000495.1:0-2496 GCA_044463445.1 Segetibacter koreensis | reverse complement strand
CACACACCATCAACAGTGGAGACAGGATAGCTCAAATGGTGGTGGCCAAAGTGGAAAAAGCAGTTTTTCAAACAGTGGATCAGTTACAATCGACGACAAGGGGGAAGGGCGGATTTGGGCATACGGGAAAAATTTAAATCTAAAACTATTTGAATGAAGACAGGCATTACCATTATTGCAGCAGTTATTTTTTTGTTTGCCGGTTTGGGTTGCCGGTCTACAAAAAGCCTGCAAACGGCTATTAGCAAAAAAGATACTTCTGTAGCAAATAATGGGTCAATTATTAAAGACAGTGCCACAGGAAAATCTGCAGCAGAAGAAGCATTGCTTGCCCTGAATAAAAATAAAATTGATTTTCAAACTTTTTCTGCCAAAGCCAAAGTTCAATATGAAGACCATTATGGCAAGCAACCTGACTTCAATGCATTTCTCCGGTTAAAAAAAGACAGTGTGATATGGGTATCCATAAGCGCCACCTTCCTGGGGATTGAGGCCTTCAGGCTTTTCATTACGCCTGATACGCTTATCCTGCTGAACAAACTGGATAAAACGGTTGAATATCATCCTTTCAGCTATATAGAAAGTTTTGCCCACATTCCAATGGACTTTACTTTGTTGCAGAAAATATTGATTGGGAATCCTGTATATGTGGGTGACAGTATCGTATCATACCGGCAAACCGAAAACCATATTTTGATCGGCACTGTTGGAGCTTTTTTTAAAAACCTGATCACTCTTTCTACAGGGAACAATCATTTGGAACGAATAAAACTGGATGATAAGAACATCAGTCAAAACCGAACTGCTGCGCTGTTGTATGGCGGCTATGAAAAAAATACCGGCTTTGATTTTGCCACAGACAGGGAAATAAATGTGTCAGAAAAATCGAAAGTGGATGTGTCAATAGAATTCAAACAATATGAGTTTAACAAGGAATTATCATTTCCTTTTGCCATTCCACATAATTATAAAACAAAATAATGGTTACTTTCAAACCTATTGCTGCTTGCATAGATATTGACCCATACCAGTTTTAAAAAATTTTGCGTGCATGCCTAAAAAAATTGTAATTACCTTTTTATTTTTTTTAATCGCTTTTGCTGCTTCCGCGCAGGAACTTACCAAAGACCAGCTTGAAAAGCAACGTGAGGCACTAAAAAAAGAAATTCAGGCCACTGAAAAAGCGCTTATCGAAACACAGAAAACCACTAAAGTAAATTTGGGACAGCTTAGCCTGATTAATAAAAAATTGAATCTGCAGGATAATGTAATTCACAACATAAGCGGAGAAATAAGAAAGCTGAGTGATAATATTTATTTGTCACAATTAGAGATCAATAAGATCAAAAGAATCCTGGATACCTTAAAAGTGGAATATGCCAAAAGTATGGTGTATGCTTATAAAAACAGGAGCAATTACGATTTTCTCAATTTTATTTTTTCAGCCAATAATTTTAATGATGCCATCAAGCGGATCGCCTATTTAAAATCATATCGTAACTACCGCGAAATGCAGGCGGAAAATATTTTAAAAACCCAGGCTTTGCTTGAAGATAAGATTGAGAGATTGTCCGGAATGAAAGATCAAAAGAAAAATGTGCTGGATGAAAAAGACAAAGAGTTGGACAAGCTTCAAAAACAAAAGGAGCAAAAAGCTACCATTGTGAACCAGTTAAAAGGAAGACAGAAAGAACTTTCGGCCCAGGTGAGAGCGAAGCGAAAGCAGGACGTCAAATTAAAAAACGCCATCACAGCCATGATCCGGCGTGAGATAGAAAGAGCCAGAGCAGAAGCAGCGCGTAAAGAAAAAGAACGACTGGCAGCCGCAGCGAAAAATAATAAACCCGATGCCGGTTCCGAAAAAAGTAATACGACAGCCAGCGCCAAACCTGCTTCTTCCATTCCTTCCGGAAGTGTATTGGTTAGCAGCGAAGCGGACAGAGAACTGAATGCAAGTTTTGAAAAAAATAAAGGATCTCTGCCGTGGCCATCTGACGGATATGTGATCACCCATTTTGGTCCCAATCAATACCCGGGGGGCATAGATTATAATAATCCGGGAGTGTCGATCGGAGTGAAACCAGGGGCGCCGGTTAAATCAGTTTTTGACGGGGAAGTAACGCTGGTAAATTATATGGATGATAAACAAGTAGTGTTCATCAAGCATGGACAATATTTTACTGTTTACAGCAATCTTGCTTCTGCCAACGTTCAACGGGGTGATAAAGTAAGAACAGGCCAGGTAATAGGGAAAGCCGGGTTAAACGACGATGGAAATGGCGAAGTTGATTTTATACTGATGGACGAAAGTAAAAATGTCAATCCTGAATCCTGGTTAAAGCATTAATTTCATTAATTGATTTTTCTTACAATTTTCATTTCTTCACTTTATACCTCATTCAGGTAAAATCAAAGATTTAATTTTATGCCATTTTTATTTGAAATAAAAGGTGTCAATCCTTCCTGGGGCAAAAACTGCTTTTTTGCTCCGAATGC
>JBIQMJ010000494.1:0-2501 GCA_044463445.1 Segetibacter koreensis | reverse complement strand
ACCACGCATATGGCGTGCAGTTTGGTGATATAATCTGCAATAGCCAATAGATTAGGCATCTGGCCAAAAGGCTTTCCCTGGTAGTCCATATCCAATCCCGCCACAATCACGCGCATGCCCTTGAGGGCAAGGGTTTCACAGACTGACGAAATCTGGTCATCAAAAAATTGCGCTTCGTCAATGCCTACCACATCCACTTCCTGGGCCAGTAATAATATGGTTTGTGAATTATCAATAGGGGTTGAATAAATTTTATTTTCATCGTGACTCACAATTTTTTGCTCATCATATCTTGTGTCGATCGCAGGTTTAAAAATTTCTGCTTTCAGGTTGGCAATTTCCACCCGCTTCAAGCGCCGGATCAATTCTTCGGTTTTTCCGCTGAACATGCTCCCGCAAATCACTTCTATCCAACCGCGTTTTTCGCCCTTCAAAATGGGTTCAATAAACATTTTTTGTATTTAATTTTAATTTCAATTTGTAACTTAGCCCGGATTGCAAGGTAAAAATGATTTTTGCTAACTTTTTATAATCATAGAATTTTATTAAATGGACCGGCTATCGACACTTCTCAATAAACTACAAAATCAATTGGATGAAAATTCATCTGCAAGAGAAATGTTGCAAACTGTACAAATTCTCCAGGCAGAATTAATAAAAAAAATTGAGAAAAAGCAGGATTCATTTAATGAAAAAATATCTGTAGTGATGCCGGTTACGTTTAGCCTTATTGAAATAGAAAAAATGAGCCCGGAAAATCGGGTAGAAAAGGTGGTAGAAGTCTTGAAGGTGGATGAAAAAGATATTGAAGAAGAATTGCAACAAATAAAAAAGAAAGCAGAAGCCGTTAATGCAAGAGTTTCACATAACCGGCCGGGATTTTTATTTGATCCCCTGGAAGACGTGCCTACGCTGGCTCACCAGGACCAGGGAGGTAAAAGACCTGCAGACGAACTTTCTTTTGAATATCCTGAATCGCTTAACGACCGTCTTAAAGAGGATAAAGTTGAACTTTCGCATTCACTCACTTCAACTCCTATTAAGGATTTAAAAAAAGCTGTTAACGTAAATGACCGTTTTTTATTCATCAATGAATTGTTTCGCGGTGATGTGGCAATGTATGAGCGCAGCATAAAAACCATTCAAAACTTTTCTATTTACGCAGAAGCTGAATTTTGGATAAGAAGGGAATTGAAAGTGAAAATTGGATGGCTGGACACCGACCCAATAGTAAAACAATTTGACCAGTTAGTCAAAAGAAGATTTGCCTGAAACAAAATATCGGCTTTTTTGTTGCTCCACTGTATTTTCCCAATTAATTTTTTGTTCAATTCCTACAATGGATTATCCTGTGAAGGTTTTTTTTCAGTCACTACTATTAAATCATCCATCGCCATAGTTATCGGCACTGAACCTACCTGCACAATGGCCTTTTTACCCCGGATGGCAGTCACTATTCCAATATGCCGGTTTTTTTGCATTTTCACTTTATCGCCCGGTTTTACTGCTTCGTTGGTTTCAATAAATTGGTTATCTATTTTTTGTTGTTTCTTTTTTAGGATCTGTTTCTCTGGTTGTTTATACAGAGTAGCCTGCATCATCTTAATCACTTTATTTTTGTCATCTGTTTTTCTCCATTCTGCCACCAGTGATTTCAATTTTCTGTCCATCTCTTTCAGATAATTATATTTTGACTCATTGATCCTGTTTTGCTCTTTTAACAGCTCCATTTGTTGCTGATGTTTTTCTTTGGCGATCGCCTGCTGCAATTCTTTTTGCAGCTTTTCATTTTCTTTAAACAAAAGATCAAGATTCTTTTTTTCTGTTTGTATTTGTTGCTGATCCTGTTCGGTTCGGTTTAATAATTTATCTAAAGAAAAATGTGATTCATCCACCAGCTTCCTGGCTTTTTCTATCAGGGATTTTGGCAATCCAATCCGTTCTGCAATGGAAAAAGTATAAGAACTGCCGGGCTTTCCGATAATGAGCCTGTAAAGAGGCTTTAAATTCTTTTCGTCAAAAGCCATCGCTCCGTTTAGGATGCCGCTTACTTTATTGGCCATCACCTTCAGATTGAGATAATGAGTAGTAACGAGGCCCATCGAATGTTTTTTGGCCAGTTCTTCCATGATAACTTCTGCAAAAGCGCCTCCAAGATTCGGATCGCTTCCGCTTCCCAGTTCATCTATAAAAAATAGCGTTTTGCCATTCGCATTTTCCATAAAATATTTCATGTTGATGAGATGCGATGAATAGGTGCTCAGTTCAAATTCGAGACTTTGCGTGTCGCCGATGTGGATCATTAATTGTTTAAAAATCCCAAACTCACTGTCATGGCTACACGAAACCAAAAGACCGCTTTGTATCATCATTTGCAAAAGACCCACTGTTTTTAAGGTTACCGTTTTGCCACCTGCATTGGGCCCGCTGATCACGAGTATTCTTTTTTTGTCATCCAGCGAAAGGCTAACAGGAATGGTGGGTTTTCCTGATTTTTCATT
>JBIQMJ010000493.1:0-2501 GCA_044463445.1 Segetibacter koreensis | reverse complement strand
TTGAAGGAAGGCAAGGCCCCGGCGCAAGAACCATGCTGGCAAGCCCTTTGGTAGCAGCGGCAGCAGCGGTTACCGGGTATGTAACTGACCCAAGAGAATTACTTTAATTATGATGGAAGATGTCTGATGTCGGATGTAAAGATGTCTGATTTGAGATGTATAATAAATTGAACTAAAAACTAAAAAATTACGAATTATATAAAATGGCTTACGATAAATTTACAGTACTTAGAAGCACTGCAGTTCCCATGCCGATTGAAAATGTGGATACGGATCAGATCATTCCTGCCCGTTTTTTAAAAGCTACCGAGCGCAAAGGCTTTGGTGACAATCTTTTCCGCGACTGGCGGTACAATGCGGATGAAACACCTAAAAAAGATTTTGTTTTAAATAACCCTATTTATTCGGGTAAAGTATTGGTGGGTGGCAAAAATTTTGGAAGTGGCAGCAGCCGTGAACATGCAGCATGGGCTATTTATGATTATGGTTTTCGTGCCGTAGTGTCCAGCTTCTTTGCAGATATTTTTAAGAACAACTCTATCAATGTAGGCATTCTTCCTGTGCAGGTAAGCGAGGATTTTTTGACAAAAGTCTTTAATGCAATCGAAGCAGATCCTGGCTCACAATTCGAAATCAATCTTCCTAATCAAACGATAACAATCCTTACTACCGGCGAACAGGAATCATTCGATATTAACGGTTACAAAAAACACAACCTGATGAATGGTTTTGATGACATAGATTATTTGCAGAACATGAAAGAAAATATCCGGTCATTTGCTGAAAAGAGTTTGTATTAATTGAGACCATAACCAACAAAAATGCCTAAAAAACAACGACACATTGAAATAATGGACACCACGCTTCGCGATGGCGAGCAGACCAGCGGGGTTTCGTTTTCTTCAGTGGAAAAATTGACCATTGCCAAACTGTTATTGACCGAATTAAAAGTAGATCGCATTGAGATCGCTTCCGCACGCGTGTCTGAAGGTGAGTTTGATGCCGTAAAAAAAATTACCCGATGGGCAAAAGCAAACAGGCTGCTGGACAGAGTGGAAGTATTGACTTTTGTGGATGGAAGCGTATCGGTGGATTGGATGATCAAAGCAGGCGCTAAAGTAATGAACCTGCTTACCAAAGGATCTCTTAATCATTTGACTCATCAGCTAAAGAAGAAGCCTGAACAACATTTTGCCGAAATAGCAGAGGTTATAAACCTTGCAAGAAAGAAGGGTATTGACACCAATGTGTATCTTGAAGACTGGAGCAATGGTATGCGCAATTCAAAAGATTACGTATTTCAATATCTTGATTTCCTTTCTACGCAACCCGTAAAAAGAATCATGCTTCCTGATACGCTGGGAATATTAACCCCTTTTGAATCTTTTGAATTTGTTTCTGAAATTGTACAGCGCTACCCAAAAATACATTTTGATTTTCATGCACATAATGATTATGATCTGGGAACCGCCAATGTGCTGGAAGCCTTAAAGGCAGGCGCCTCCGGCATACATTTAACGGTAAATGGAATGGGCGAACGCGCAGGCAATGCGCCATTGGCAAGCGCCATAGCGGTGATCAATGATTTTTTGCCTGAATTAAAAACATCGGTTGCAGAAAAATCTTTGTACAGTGTAAGCAAGCTAGTGGAAACTTTTTCAGGGTTTCGCATTGCAGGAAACAAGCCGGTGGTAGGAGAAAATGTGTTCACACAAACAGCAGGCATACACGCAGATGGCGATAAAAAGAATAAGCTTTATTTCAGCAACCTGATGCCCGAACGCTTTGGCCGCCAACGCAGGTATGCACTTGGAAAAACAAGCGGCAAAGCCAATATTGAAAACAATCTTTTGCAACTCGGCATTCATCTTTCTGACCAGGACCTAAAAAAAGTAACACAACGCATTATTGAACTGGGTGACCGTAAGGAAATAGTAAGCCCTGCAGATTTACCTTACATCATTTCTGATGTGCTGGATAGTGTGGCAATTCAACAGAAGGTGCAGATAGAAAATTATGTATTGACCCATTCCAAAAATTTGAATCCTTCTGTTACCTTAAGAATTTGTGTGGAGGGCGAATCGTTTGAAGAACATGCCCAGGGCGATGGACAATACGATGCTTTTATGAATGCATTAAAGAAAGTGTATAAGCAAAAGAAAATTGCGCTTCCCGAGCTGACTGATTATGCAGTACGCATTCCGCCCGGCGGAAAGAGCGATGCTTTTTGTGAAACAATTATTACGTGGAGGCATAATGGCAGGGAATTTAAAACCCGCGGGCTTGACAGCGATCAAACGGTGGCAGCTATTAAGGCTACGTTGAAAATGTTGAATAGCATTTAAAGAGAGGCAAAGAGGCACCCGGCAAAAAGGCAAGAGAGGAAAGCATATTAAACTTGAAAGCTAAGTATTGAAAACAGTCCAACTATATTTTTCTACTAATATAACCTGTTGTGCGGTTAGGCAGCCAAGGCATGTTTTAAATGGTTAATAGGTTTG
>JBIQMJ010000492.1:0-2502 GCA_044463445.1 Segetibacter koreensis | reverse complement strand
GGTAAAACCCGCCCTTCGCGACACTCAGGACATAAAACTATTGTGCGCACCTGAAACCAATTTATCACAGTTAATTGATATGCCATGACGTTACTGATGAATGTTCCTTTTTTGAATCCTTTCAAGTTTTTGCCCAACACGGCAAACCCAGGAATTCATTTTGATGATAGCTGGGCCTTTGAGCAAATAAAATCATTCGAAACTAAAGTAAAGTATTATCAAAAATGGCAAGTTGGCGACACTACATCTATTCAGATTGAAGCCAGCACAATACCTGATGATTTGAAAGTCTATTGCGGGCAAACTGTTAAGAAAACAATCGCATGGACAAAAAAAGCAGACGGCGCCGAAATAGGAATTTCAATTTATGAGGCCATTTTCGATATTAGTGATTTGGATGTGAACAAAATTTATTACCTGTACATCAAATCAGGAACTTTTGAAGCAATCTCTGAACCTATTTATTCAAAAACAAGTTGGCCTAATACACTGCTTTTTACCTACCGTAATTCTGATAACAATTTTGGTGTGGCATTTACAACCGGTGTAGAATTTTCTTTCAGGTGTGAAGCTGGGATAATGGATTTCAACCCTGAAAATGAAGATGCAAATTATGTTGACCAAATACACAATGTAGAAGAACTATCAGGAACACCATTTAGAACTTTCAAACTTTACATCGGCGATGAAAAAGGCGTGGCTCCCTGGGTACTTGACGTTCTTAACAGAATTTTCGTTTGTGATTATGTGGATATTGAAGGTTTACAATATTCCAAAAATACCGGCGCAAAATGGGATCCTGTTCGCGTTAAGCCGTGGCCGCTTATGGCCGGAAGCCTTGAAATAGTACCCACTAAAAATGCCAGTGGGTTACAATTTGAAACAAATGATGACTCTATGGAAGGAATGGTTACAGCTTACGACATTGATACTAATTTCTTCGGCACAGAAAAAGAAGATGAATATATAATCGACTACAATCAATCATAATAAAATATTACGACATTGAACATCAATTACCAAATATCAGCATCCGATAAAACGGAAGATTTTGTTGCAAAGGTTTATGAAGCCGTTTCGCCAAATGCAGAGGTCGGGAGTATATCAGTTCCGGCGCCACATACTGCACCGTTTTCAGTTTCTTTTACAGGACTTGATTTAGTTACCCATGTTGTAAGATTAATCGGAGTTACCACCGGCACAGTTTGGCACAAATACACAGTTCAACCTACTGCGAATATTGTAACAATTTTTGATGATATTAAATTCAAAATCGGTGACGGCAAACTCAACACACCGACAGCCGGAGAAGACACTTATCAGAATGACATATTAAAAGGATTCACCACCGACCAATTTAATATTTATCGCAATGGCTATGGATTCTTATTCCCTGACATTCATTTCTCATTTGATTCAGAAGCGGGTGTTATCACTCTTTTAAATGGTGACCAATTTGGCGATGAAGAAGAATTTTTAATCGCAATGAAACCGCAAGCCATTACCAACGCGGTAAATGATTCAGTTGTGGGTAAACAATTCGGAGGCAATGGAACAGAAACCGAAATTTATATCGATGTTAATACGACCGTAAATTATGATCCTTCACATCTTCGCCATATTATAAGGCTTGCCGGTGCAAGTGCGAACTATGTTTTTCCAACAGGGGCAGCGATTCCAATCGGGTATATTTTCAGAGTTACCAATTTCGGGGCGTACGCTGATCCATCCGACAAAGGAAAAATTACTTTTGATAACGCGCCGTTATTGTGGGGCAACACAACTAAAACAGAGTTAGATATTCAATTTACCGGCACTTATGAGTTTGAATTTGACGGCGCGAATTGGAACTGTACCATGTACAACGTTCCACAAGAAACACCCGGAGCAACTATTGTGTATGCACAAAGTGTGATTCTTGGCTTAATGACGCATACCGACCAACTTTTTACCGTAACTATACCTTACCAGGGCGCACTTCCAAATTTTCGCGTTATAGGAAACTTAGTCAGTTTAAACGATTGGAACCAAGACAATGATGTGTCTTTTGTTATTGCGAACAAAACAAGTACCTCTTTTGACATCGGGATTAAGAGATATGCCAGCACTTCAAAGAATCTTGGATTTGACTTTATTATTGTGAAATAATTTTAAATTCCTACAAAAATCGAAATGGCTAAAAGTCAAATTTAAATTTGACTTAATGAAAAAGCTATTCCTTTTTTTCCTTGCTTTTATCAGCTTAACAGCAAGTGCGCAAATATATCAGGCTCAAAATGGATATGGGTTTCAATATAAGAGACTGAAGATTGATTCCACGCTTCACATACCTACGTTTAATGGAACTCCGAACCTAAGAAATTCAGCGGATAGCAGTAATGCCGCAATTGGAGTTGATACAGTTAATGGAAAATTCTATTTCTATAATCCTTCGACTAAAGCATGGCAGCAAATAACAGGCGGCGGAGTTAGTGGAAGCGGTATTTCACAATTAGGCACTTC
>JBIQMJ010000491.1:0-2512 GCA_044463445.1 Segetibacter koreensis | reverse complement strand
TCAGAGATCAATGCTAAAAAACAATTTTCAAACCTGGAAAGCGTGAACGCCCGCCTGAGAAGCGAAAATGATGACCTCAGGAGCCAGCTCGTGCAAATCCACAACAGGGAAAAAGAGTTGGAATTCAAAATTTCAAAATTGAACGAACTGGAAAGCCGTGTGGCAATTTACGAAGAAGAAAAAGCAAAAATGATAGCCAGCCTTGAAGTGATGGTGAATGCAAATAAGGCGACTTTAAATACCAATAAATCCTGAGTGAGTGCATTCAAATCTGATTTAAACACTCTCTATAAAATTTGCCTTATAAAAATCTTCATCTGAAAACAAAACAGGTTATTTCAAAAAGGAGTTATAATAATTGATCCTTTTGAAGGTTTACTGACCCACTTTTATGAATTTTGCTCTAAAATAAATATTTTATGTCTGAAAACGATGCCATCGCTGCGATGCGAAAAGATTACCAGTTGGAATCTTTGGAAGAAAATGATGTAAATGCTGATCCAATAGCACAGTTTAAAACTTGGTGGAAGGAAGCTGTAGCCAAAAAAGTAATAGAACCGAATGCAATGACCCTGGCTACCTGTGATGCTTCCGGAAAACCTTCAGCCCGGATAGTTTTATTAAAAGGCATTCATCATAACGGCTTTGTATTCTTTACCAATTATACCAGCCGCAAAGGCAGAGAAATAGAAGAAAATCCTTTTGTTGCTCTTGTCTTTTTTTGGAAAGAATTAGAGAGACAAATCCGGATCGAAGGAAAAGTAAAAAAAGTAAGCCCACAGGAAAGTGATGAATATTTTTCAATACGACCACGCGAAAGCCAACTGGGCGCCTGGTCTTCACCGCAAAGCAGGATCATTGACAATTCTTCTTTTCTCCGGGAAAACATGAAAAAATATGATAACAAATTCCAGGATAAAAAAGTGCCGAGGCCTGAACATTGGGGTGGCTTTATTGTACAACCCGTCACTATTGAATTCTGGCAGGGAAAGCCCGGAAGGTTGCATGACAGGTTACAGTATTCGCTTACCGAAAATAAAGAATGGTTGATTCGAAGGCTGGCTCCTTAAGTGACGGTACCAGTGAACCAACAAAAAAGCATAAATCCTGATTATCTTTTTAGAACTTTAACTGGAATCCTCTTAAAAAAATCAGGCTTCTTTCTTTTCTTTTGCTTTTTCAGCAGCTTTTGATTTGGTTTTGGTTACTGGCCTTGATTTGCCAAAAGAACCCATAAAAATTTTCCCTTTTTTGGTTTTTTTATCTCCGCGTCCCATTTAAAATATTTTTATTGATGAAATTGAAATTGATAATAAAAAAAGCAAGATACAATATTGCATCTTGCTTTCATAAATTTTCACGAAACTCAGATTTTCGATGATAGTTCTTTACCTGCTTTAAATTTAGCTACTTTCTTAGCCTTAATTTTAATCACAGCTCCGGTTTGCGGATTGCGGCCATTGCGCGCAGCCCTTTTGCTAACAGAGAAAGTTCCGAATCCAACAAGAGTAACTTTACCTCCACCTTTAAGTGTTTTAGTTACGGCTGTGGTAAAAGAATCTAAAGCTTCGTTAGCTTGAGTTTTTGTAATTCCTGCATCATCGGCCATCTTGGCGATTAGTTCAGCTTTGTTCATATTGATTTAATTTGATTTTTTAAACAGCAACAAATATAGAAGGTTTTTTGATGCAATGATATTTTTACATAATTTTTTTTTAAGATTGAATCTATGAAATGCACTATTGGTGTGCCTTTGAGCATGGCATAGTGAAATTACTAAATCCGGTCAAATAATTCAGATCTTCTGAAAGTGAATACAGTATTGAGTTATATCTGTCCTTGGCAGGCAAACCTGTATTTATTAAGGGTTTGCCAAAAAAGTATTTTTACTAATTGAATTGTGGAAAAAATTATAAACACTTATTCCACATTTTTGAGAAGCGTTCTGAATGAAACCACATGATCCTTCCATTTTTCAACCGAGCGATGACGAAAAGCAGTATGGTATAATTCCTTATACCGGTTGTAATCGCTCTTTGAATAGGCCAGAAACTGGATTACAAATGTTCTTCCATCCTTTTCATCCATTTCCATCAGCTCATAAAAACGGTAATCATAAAAACAACCCGTTTCAAGAATATCAGGAACCTGTTCTTTTTTTACCCAATCAATCCATTCCTGCAAATATTCATTTTCTATTTTAAAAGTAATATTGTAAACAAACATCTTTAGAATTTTAAGTTGATGAAAACGGGGCAATGATCGCTGTGTTTTACTTCCGGGAAAATTTTCACTTCCCCGATTTGATTTTCGAGATTGCTAGTAACATTGATATAATCAATTCGCCATCCTTTATTTTCCAATCGTGTACTGGGCCGCATTACACTCCACCACGAATAGTGATGTGGCTCTTTATTTAAGTGTCGAAAACTATCCGTGAATCCATTTGCTAAAAACTTATCGAACCAGGCTCTTTCTTCCGGCAGAAATCCTGAAGTTTTTTTATTGCCCA
>JBIQMJ010000490.1:0-2522 GCA_044463445.1 Segetibacter koreensis | reverse complement strand
TTTTGTTGATTTCTTAAATAATATTCATCTTCACCGTCAGGGATATAATTCGGTTCAATAAAGTTATAACCTAAATTGTTGATGGGATGTTTTGTAATTATATTCATTGGGTGGCAAAATTATAAGTAATAGTTTTAAATATGAGCAAAATGCAGTACTTAAAAATAAGTAAGAAGGACAATTACAAACAATAATCAGGTCCATTTTAAATCTTTTCAATTATTCCTGTATCGCATTTAATCCCGGTTTATTTTTCTGAAAAAATAAAAAGTCATTCAAATTAATTCTGAATATTTTTCTTTTACTCTACTGTAACCGACTTTGCCAAATTCCTCGGTTTATCTACATCACAACCTTTGGAAACCCCGATATAATAAGAAAGTAATTGCAAAGGAATTACACTTAAAAGCGGCGCCACTACTTCGTTTGCGGGGGGTACGTAAAATACATCATCAGCCATTGCAGGAATGACATCATCCCCCTCTGTAATGATGGCAATTACTTTTCCTTTGCGGGCTTTTATTTCCTGGATATTGCTCACGATTTTTGCATGATATTCATCCTTGGTAGCCACAAAAACCACAGGCAGATCTTTATCGACCAGAGCAATTGGCCCGTGTTTCATTTCAGCAGCAGGATAACCTTCCGCGTGTATGTATGAGATTTCTTTCAGTTTTAATGCGCCTTCCAGGGCAATTGGAAAATTATATCCTCTGCCGAGATACAATGCATTATTTGCTTGTTTATATTTTTCGGAGATTGGTTTAATAAGGTCTCCATTTTTTAAAATGGAATCGACTTTCTCAGGAATATTTTCCAATTCAAACAACAGTTCTGTATATTTAGATTGCTCAATGGTACCTTTTTCTTTAGCGATTTTTAATGCGATCATTATCAAAACCGCTAATTGCGCGGTAAAAGCTTTAGTAGAAGCCACACCAATTTCCGGGCCTGCGTGTGTATAAGCTCCGGCATGTGAGGCGCGGGAAATGGAAGATCCTACTACATTTACAATTCCAAAAATAAAAGCGCCCTGTTCTTTTGCTTTCTCAATGGCCACTAAAGTATCTGCTGTTTCGCCGCTTTGCGACACTGCAATAATTACATCTCCTTTGTTTACGATGGGATTACGATAGCGAAATTCTGATGCATATTCTACTTCTACAGGAATGCGGCAAAGCTCTTCAATAATGTATTCCGCCTCCAAAGCCGCATGCCAGCTTGTGCCACAGGCGATAATGATGTATCTTGGTGCATTAATAAGCGCCTCAATATTATCCTGTATTCCTTTCATTGTTATGGTTCCTTTTTCTGCGTCTAACCTTCCCCGTAAGCAATCATAAATAGTGGCTGGCTGCTCATAAATTTCTTTGAGCATGAAATGGTCATACCCTCCTTTTTCTATGGCTGCCAATTCCAGGTCAAGATTGGATATATAAGGCATTTGTTTTTCATTTCCCAGGTTTTTAAGTATCAGTTCTCCCGCTTTGACAATTGCGATTTCATAATCATTTACATACACTACTTCTTTTGTGTATTCCAGCATGGGCGTGGCATCTGAACCAAGAAAATGTTCATCTTTTCCAATACCGATTACCAAAGGACTTCCTTTTCTTGCTGCAATTATTGTATCAGGATGGTCCTCATCAAGAAGCAGAATTACATAAGCGCCAGACACTCTTTTCAAAGCGATGCGGACTGCTTCTTCCAATGCTGAGTGTGTATTTTTTTGGATGTCTTCAATAAAGTTTAATAAAACTTCCGTGTCGGTTTCACTTTCAAAAGTGTATCCTTTCTTAATAAGTTCTGATTTTAATTGGGCATAATTCTCAATGATCCCGTTATGGATCATGGCCAGTTTGCCATTGTTGCTTTTATGGGGATGAGCATTTACATCACTTGGCTCCCCATGGGTGGCCCAGCGCGTGTGGCCTATGCCTATATTTGCGTCTAATGGTTTTCCCAGTAATGAATTTTCAAGTTCTGCTACTTTTCCTTTCTTTTTATAAACATGAAGCCCATTATTATTAATCATCGCTACCCCGGTGCTGTCATAACCACGGTATTCCTGTCTTTTAAGTCCTGTAATTATTATTGGGTAAGCTTCTCTTGGCCCTATGTATCCAACTATTCCGCACATAATTTATTTTTTAAAGGGCACAAAATAACGAAAAAGTCAGAAGTTATTGCTGTTTCATTGATTGATCTAAATCAGGAATTTTAGGTAAATGTTGATTTGCTGGTTATGGTCTTTTTATCGGAATAAATTCCTGGCAAAAAAACCGGTTGTCAATTTATGTTCGAAATGAATTTACTATTTCTTTGAAGAAAAATAATCGTTACCTTTTTAATTTGGATTTTGAAAGAAGGATAATAACTCTGGCCAAAACGTCCTTATACATGGGATAAAATTTAAAATGATTTAATTATTAATCTTTTCTTTGGTTGGATAAAAAATAAAAATATAAACCTGTTGTGCGGTTAGGCAGCCAAGGCATGTTTTAAATGGTTAATAGGTTTGT
>JBIQMJ010000489.1:0-2526 GCA_044463445.1 Segetibacter koreensis | reverse complement strand
AAAAATTGAAAGCGCAAATTGAAAAAGGCAGCGTAAAGCCTGTATCCTAAATTATAAAATTATGAAAGACACAGAAGATACAACAATAGAAGTATTCGTTAATGGTGAAGCCTTTAACGTTAAAAGAGTAGAAATACCAAACGATGACGAAATGGCTGTAACAAAATCGAAGCCTGATAAATATAAAAAAGATAAATTTGAAATCTTCATTGACATTGTTTGTCGTGAATTCAATAAGGATAAATTCGATAATCCGATTTGTCTTTTCGACCTTGTAAAAATTATTCAAAAAACGAATTCAGTTTACAGAAACTTTGATGAAACGCTTTCAGTTGAAGAAAATGTAAATAACCTAATATTGAAATAATTATGGCTATGGAAATATCAATTAAAGCAGGATGGATAATAATATGGATTTTAATATTCGGTATTTTGGTACTTTTGTATGCACTATTCGTGAAGCTGCCCAAACATAAAATAAATATAAAACAACAGCAAACATTAATGATTACAGGTGCTTCTTTACCTGATAGTTTCGTCTATTATGCTTCAAAAAGAGATATGTTTATGGATAGCGCATTGCATTATTCTCAATTAATGAACAATCTTAAAAAATAAAATAATTTAAACTCTCTCATAAGCAGTTAGTTTCCGGCCCTTGTTTCTACAGGGGCTTTTTAAATTCCTACAAAAACCAAACTTCAAAAGTTCCCTTTTTATTTTGCGTTAAACACGCGACTAAATGTTTTATTCTAATCAAACTTTAGTGAGAATAGGGAAAGAAGTTGTTAAGAAGCATCCAGATTTAGCCACTTCAATAATAGAGAAAATACCGGTTCCGAAATGCCGAGATTTAAGTAAAATAAAAAATTACTTCCGGTTATTTTGTTTTGAAACTGGAGTTAGACCAGACGAAATAAAAGGCGCGGTTTTCAAATCAAATTTAACTGAGAAGAAGAAAATATTTATTTGCGCGATGTACTCCCTATTCACAGACCAATATAGATTTTCAAAGACAGTTTCAGAAGTATTAGAGCAACGGCGCCAATCCACCGCGCGTATGCTGGGAGAAGTAAAATTCCGTTACAAAATAGATGACAATTTCAAATGGCAGGTTGACAATATTCTAAATAAAATTCAAAATGACAACTGAACAATTACAAGTATTAATCGATGCTAATGATGTGGACAAACTAAAATCCACACTTAACACGCTGTCAGTTGTTACCAGCATAGGAGACGCCATAAAACAGTATAATATCGTAGGGCATGATGTTTTAGAACCCACTAAAAGACGGGATAAAGAAATTTACTCTGATGAAGCCGATAACCTTGACCCCTCAAGAAAGGTAAAAACTTTAATAGATACTGTAAAGGTTGCCAGGATTCCCTTACCGATGCAAAAAAAGATTGTCCTTATTGCCGCTGCTTTTTTGGGAGTTCCTGAGATTAACTGTACGACTAACGGGGATTTAGAAAAGAACTTCCTTACCATCATTAAAAAGGTCTTAGAAGATAACAAATTTGATTACAAGTTTAACTCCATAGTCAAGAAAACAAAATCTGAAAAGCAGGCGGCTTTATTAATCTACACTGAACCACTGGGGCAAAATAAACAGTCTTCTATACTTGATTTCTTATTCCCTAAAAAGGCAGTAAAAGACAATTATTGGGCCGGTTATCCTATTGACCAAAGCACGAACTTTAAATTTAGATTTAAGGTTTTAGCGCAATCATACGGCGATGAACTTTATCCTGTTTTTGATAGTTTTGGCGATATGATAGCCTTTGGGCGGTATTATGAACAAACTGAACAATTAGACGGACGCGAAGAAAAAACAAAGTTCTTTGACCTCTACACAAAAGATAAATTTTACTTTTCAAAAACGGTTAACGGAACCTGGGAAACTAACGCTTATGATAATACCATTGGCAAAATTCCTGTTATTTACTTCTCACAGCCTCTTACAGATTGGGAAGATGTTCAGGCGTTAATTGATAGGTTAGAGATAAAACAATCAAACCACGCCGATACAAACGATTATTTTGATAGCCCGATTGTAAAAGCAAAGGGAGAGGTCGAAGGATTTTCAGATAAAGGCGAATCAGGCAAAGTACTCAAGATGTCCGAAGGTGCAGATGTGGAATATTTGACATACAGCAACCTTCCAGAATCTATGAAAATGGAAATGGATAACCTAATTAAGTTTATTCATGCCTTTACGCACACTCCGGATATTAGTTTTGAGAACATGAAGCAATTGGGTTATTTCTCAACGGTGGCTCTTAAAGTAATGTTCATGGATGCCCACCTAAAGGCATACGATAGTGAAGAAATATTCGGAGAGGGCGCGCAAAGACTGTACAACTATCTGAAGCAAGCTATCTCAGTTATTGCGCCGGAATTTAAAGCAGCCTTAACACTTCAGTTAAAGCCTAAGTTTACTTACTTCTTGCCTAAGAACGTATCTGATGAAGTAACAACATTAGCAGCTGCATACGAAGCCGGAATGATTAGTAAAAAGA
>JBIQMJ010000488.1:0-2541 GCA_044463445.1 Segetibacter koreensis | reverse complement strand
ACAATAGCTTTTCGGGTAAGATCGCGATTGAAGCATATATTTCACTTTTCCCGGAATATCTTCTACTTACAACTTCCTTTGTATCTATTAACCCGCAACAGGAAGATGAAAAGGAAATGAAAATTTATTTCAAAGAAAAGCTTCAATCTCATTTCCCTGATCTTACTTTTCAAAAACTTGATGGGAAAGTAAAAAATGAATTCGAAAATTTTCTGGGTCAAATAGCGGTTCCTGTTTTAATAGTAATGGGTGCATTTGGCAGAAGTTCTTTATCTGAATTTTTTCATCCGAGTTTAGCAAAAACGGCCTTAAAGGAAAAAGGAATTTCTTTATTTATTGCACACAAAGGTAGAACTTAAGTGAGGGGCTAAAATCTTTTTAATCTCCGCTCTTTTTATTTTTTGGTTTATGTTTCAACTCTTCAGAATTGTTCTATCAACCTACAAATCTTTGTTTGCAGTATCGCCCAATACAGCACTTCGTTTCCTTTTGCAAAGAAACCGGAAACTATAAGATTTTGAAACCTTAGGTTTGCCGAAAAGGCTATGCGCATAATTTCAAAAGCGTTCCCGTGGCTGTAGTTCCCCGTGACAGTAAACGACTTTTATCACAAATTTTCCTTTTTGTTTTTGGCAAAACAGCTTTAATCTATGCAGCACCTTTTGATTAACCATAATAAAAATTGTCCACGGTCAGTTTAATTACGCTTCACAACTGGTGCACGTAACGAGGCTTGTTACCATTTCTTTTGATACACTCTGGCTGCGCTGATAGTACAGGGTTTTAATGCCAAGCTGCCAGGCCTCGATCATCAGCTTGTTTACTTCCTTTACCGGTAAATCAGGAGGTATGTTCAGGTTCAGGCTTTGCGACTGGTCTATGTATTTCTGACGAATGGCCGCCTGCTGAATGATTTCGAGCTGGCTTATTTCCTTAAAGGTTTTAAAGACATTTTTTTCCTCTTTGGTTAATTCTTTTAAATGCTGAACACTTCCATGATTCAGCATAATGCTCCGCCAGACATCCGGAGTGTCTATTCCCTTATATTCCAGCAATTGCTTCAGATATTTATTTTGCCGAATAAAATTACCTTTTGATAATCCCGCCTTATAATAGTTGCTGCTGAAGGGTTCAATACCCGGCGAAGTTTGCCCTAAAATAGCAGATGACGACGTAGTGGGAGCAATAGCTAACGTGGTCGTATTGCGACGGCCATAACCTTTAAGTACATCCGGCTCACCGTAAATGCGGGCAAGGTCGGCTGTGGCCTTATCCGCTTTTTCGCGCAGATCACTGAAAATTTTTGTGGTAAGCTGTTTGGCTTTCAGGCCTTCAAAGGGAATCATATTTTTCTGCAGGTAAGAATGCCATCCCAATACACCCAATCCCAAAGCCCGGTGCCTTTTGGCAAACCGGTTGGCGCTTGCCAGGTAATAATTGCCCTCCGTTTTATGTATAAACTCCTGCAACACGGCATCCAAAAAGAAAATAGCCAGGCGGACGGCATCCGTGTCTTTCCATTCATCATACAATTCGAGGTTCATAGAAGAGAGGCAACAGATAAACGATTCTTCAGCATTCGAAGGCAGCATGATTTCGCTGCAAAGGTTGCTGGCATTGATGGTATAATTCAAATCTTTATAAACCTGCGGTTTTTCCCTGTTCACATTGTCGGTAAAGAAAAGATAAGGCAGGCCTTTTTGCTGGCGGCTTTCCAACACTTTGGCCCATGTTTCCCTTTTCGCAATATCGCCATCTATCATATCCTGCATCCAGTAATCGTGAATGCAAACAGCAAAGAATAAATTTTGTATCGGGTGTCCGATGTTTTTTATTTTCAAAAACTCTTCAATGTCCGGATGGTCTATATCAAGGTAGGCTGCAAAAGCACCGCGCCTTACACCGCCTTGTGATATGGTATCCATTGCCGTATCAAACAAACGCATAAAGCTTACGGCGCCGCTGCTTTTTCCATTGTCGGTAACGGCGCTGCCGCGTCCGCGCAGGCTACCAAAATACGCCGAGGTTCCTCCGCCGATTTTTGTTTGCATGATTACTTCCCCAAGCTTGTGTGTTATGCCTTCAATGTTATCGGGGACATGCACATTAAAACAGGAAATCGGCAGTCCGCGCTCTGTGCCCATATTGGCCCAGATGGGTGAGCTTAAACTCATCCAGCCTCTTTCAATCATTTCGCGAAAGGCTTCACTTAATTCGGGTTTGTATAAACGTTGCGCAGCAGCTTTACAGATACGTCCAATAGCGCCGTCTACTGTTTCACCTTTCAACAAGTAGCCGCGATTAAGCATTTGTTCGCTCTCTTCGTTTTTCCACCAGAGCTTTTCTGTTAAGGGAGTTTTCGAAATAAGGGGATTTACAATTTCCATATTAAAAGATCTATAGGTTAAAATAAAATGTGCCAGGTTTAAAAAAGGTCGTTGGCAGTAATACTTTTATCGTGCTTCGTATATTCCACCGGTCGTTTTGCAAAAAAATCATCCAGGCTGTTGGCAAACACTTCTTCTTCAAACCATTTCATCG
>JBIQMJ010000487.1:0-2553 GCA_044463445.1 Segetibacter koreensis | reverse complement strand
ATGCCTGTCATGGCGGTAGTAAGGACAGATGAATCTCTGAGGAATCTTAGTAAGGCAACAGATAACGAATGGTAGCCAAAAACGTTATGCTTTAAGAAAGCGTAGCGGTTTTTAATGCAATTTATTTTTAAGAAGCGGCAAAAACCTTTTTAGCTTTTTGGGATTGCAGGAAAGCATCCAGCAAAGCAAATACATGCGCCTTGTCATCCGGATTTAATTTTCCATCCCAGGCCGTGTCTCTCTCCAGCCTTGTGCAGAAGCAGGACACGGACGTACAGAACCTAAGACTATCCATCGGCAATTGTATACTCTCAGCTATTCGTAGTATGTTCAAATAAAAAAGTACTGCTGTCCGTATGTTTTCAACTACGGACAAATAGAGATCATGGATAATTGTTTGTTTGCTGTAAAAAGGGTGTCAAAATTATTTTCATTTAACATTCCAGTTATAGCAATTTTGTAAAAAGAATTTATATGGTCTGATAAGAAAAAAAGTAGATTATTTGGATTTAAAAATAACAGCAAAGCCGCGTTATTTCGGTCTTTTTTTTTCAATTAAACCTTCAAAGTTGCTTTAATCAGATTGCACCATTTCAAGTATGGGTAAATCCGTTTTTTCCAGCAACCACTTTTTTAATTCTTTCCAGGAATCATATATCTTCCCGGTATTGTCAACGACTTTGTTTATAGCTTCACCACCCTTCCTCTGAACTTCCTGAATAAGCTGCTCTTTAAATTCAACACTCTCCTTTATCAATCGTTTAAACAATGGAACAACCTCAGAATTATTTTTCAAATTATTTATTCTTTTTTTTAATTCTTCTATCCTGTCATTGTAAATGCGAATTAAATCATTTAACATGTATTAGTTCTACATATTGTTGCATCTTTTGATAATTAAATGTTTGAGCAAAGTGTTTAAATAAAAATTCGGAAATGTCAAAAAAGAATCGAAATAATCATAAACAACCGGTGGGAAAGGTAATACGATTCAACTGCTAAATTCCACGCTATCCACGAACGTGCTTTCCAACCAATATGCTCTTCCCATTTTATGCAGATTTGTATATCAATATGCTTATAATGGCATTCAAACTTTACTATCGATTCCTCAACAGTTTTTCCCGGTTTACTATATTTCCCTGCTTCAATCTTCCTCCAAATCAATTGCCTTAAGGTATTCAAATGCTTTTTCAAATGATGGATGCAATCACAAATATTTATTAGCGTTTTTTAAAGCATCTATAATCATAATTATTCATTTTTAAATTATCTCTGTACTCTTCCACTTGCGTCGCCTTTCATTAATCCCATAACTTCATTCAAGATGGCATGATTTAAATCGCCTGGTATCGTGTGTTTCAACGCTGAAGCAGCCACGCCAAATTCGGCGGCATCTTTTAAATTCATTTCCGTAACCAGGCCGTAAATAAATCCGCTGGCGAAAGAATCACCGCTGCCAACCCGATCAACAATACGTACATCATATTTTTTTGTATGATAAAATTCATTACCATCATACACCAAAGCACTCCATCCGTTGTCTGATGCACTATAGCTTTCTCTTAAGGTGGAGGCGATATATTTAAATCCGAATTTTTCTTTCATCTGCTGGAAAACATCTTTATATCCATCCAAATTCAATTCTCCTTTGGTAACATCTGTTCCCTTGCTTTTAAATCCTAAAGTGGTTTCTGCATCTTCTTCGTTGCCGATACAAATATCTACGTATTGGCAAAGATGGGTCATCACTTCTTTTGCTTTTTCTTTGCTCCATAATTTTTTTCTATAATTCAAATCAATGCTTGTTGTAACTCCCTTTGCTTTTGCGGCTTTCAAAGCGGCTTCAGCAAGAGCGGCCGCTTTATCGCTCAAAGCAGGCGTGATGCCGGTTGTATGGAACCATGATGCGCCATCAAAAATTTTATCAAAATCAAAATCAGAAATTTCTGCTTCAGCAATGGCTGCATCAGCCCGGTCATAAATCACTTGCGATGCACGCATGGAAGCGCCGGTTTCCAGAAAATAAATGCCTAATCTTTTCCCGCCTCTTGCCATAAACTGAGTGTCTACCCCGTACCGGCGGATATGGTTGATAGCCGATTGCCCGATGGCATTATCAGGAACTTTGGAAACAAAAACCCCCTGTAATCCATAATTGCACAATGCTACAGAAACATTGGCTTCACCGCCACCATAGGTTACATCAAAGCTATCTGCCTGAACAAATCTTTTAAAATCGGGTGTAGATAAACGAAGCATTATTTCTCCAAGAGTTATCACTTTTTTTGCCATGATGTGATGATATTATTGATATTAAATAAACGATTTTGAATTTGACCCTACTGGCGTCCGGCAAAAAATGCCTGTTAGTTATATGCATTACATTGGGCAATGTCCAAAAATGCAGTCATTATATAAGCGATAACGCAGCTTTCATATATCCTAAGGTAAAAGCCATACCTGCATGCCACGGCGCGTCGCAGGTCATTTGCGGCGTATGATCCGGAATTAATACGCCATCAAAATTGCTCTCTTTGAGTATTCTTAATA
>JBIQMJ010000486.1:0-2557 GCA_044463445.1 Segetibacter koreensis | reverse complement strand
ATTAAAAGAAGTAAGGAACCGGATAAAAAGTGTCCAGAGCACCCAGCAGATCACCAAAGCCATGAAAATGGTGAGCGCTGCCAAACTAAGAAGGGCACAGGATGCAATCATCCAGATGAGGCCTTATGCTCAAAAACTACAGGAAATGCTAAGCAATATTGTGGGCAATGCGGAAGGAGATATCAACCTGGCGCTCGCCAAGGAAAGGCCCATTGAAAAAGTGCTGATCATCGTAATCACCAGCGACCGCGGTTTATGCGGAGGATATAATAGTAACCTTATTAAACTGGCCAAATCAGATATCAAAGAAAAGTATGCCAGCCAGTTCGCAAAAGGAAATGTTACCATACTTCCCCTTGGAAAAAGGGGATACGAGCATTTTTTGAAAAATAGATATCAGATAGTTGATAAATACTGGAATATTTTTTCTGATCTTTCATTCGAAAACGTAGTGGGCGCGGCAAAATATGCCCTCGAAGCTTTTTCAAAAGGAGAAGTGGATGCGGTGGATCTCATTTACAGTGAATTTAAAAATGCAGCTACCCAAAAATTTATTGCCGAGCCATTTTTGCCTGTTCCCAAATCTGCACCTGCAAAAGGCAATACTAAGGCAGACTTTATTTTTGAACCTGGCAAAGAAGTGCTTCTGCAGGAATTAATGCCGAAGATTTTAAACACACAATTATATAAAGCCATTTTGGATGCCAATGCAAGTGAGCATGGTGCCCGGATGACCGCAATGGATAAGGCCACTGATAATGCGCAGGAGCTTTTGAAATCATTGAAAATTAGTTATAACCGTGCAAGGCAGGCTGCGATTACTACAGAACTAACGGAAATCGTAAGCGGGGCTGCCGCATTGCAGGGATAATTGGGTAAGTATAAAAAATAAAGATAAAAGCAATCGCCAAACCCGGAAAACCGCATGGAACTATCGTTGATCATTCCACATATTGAAGCGTTAATATTTGCCAGCGACAAGCCGCTGGCCATACCTGATCTTGTGGAACTGCTCAATAATGCGATGGGATTCATTGATGACCGGGCAACGGAAAACCAGGCAGAAGCAGCGGTCAGCGCTATCAAAGAAAAATATGAAGCTGAATTTTATGCTTTCGGTTTGGTAGAAAGCGGCGGCGGTTGGCAGTTTCTAACCAAGCCGGAATACCACAAAACAATTGCACAGCTCAATGGTGAAAAATATTTAAAAAAATTATCGGTTGCTTCTATAGAAACGCTTTCTATCATTGCTTACAAACAACCGGTAACCAAATCTGAAATTGAATTGATCCGGGGGGTTAATTGTGATTACGCCATTCAGAAACTTTTAGAAAAAGAATTGGTAGTTATTTCCGGAAGAAAAGAAGATGCTGTCGGAAAGCCCTTGCTGTATTGCACTTCCAAAAATTTTATGGATTATTTTGGAATTAATTCAGCCGATGATCTTCCCAGGATAAAAGAAGTCCTGAACCAGGAAATTGTAGAGGCCACCCTTGTGGCGAGGGAAGATGAGCCCGGCAAAAAAAATGAAGAGGATCCGGATAAAGAAAATCTTTTGAAAGAAAATTTAGTAGGAAATAATGAGAAACAGAATGAAGATGTCTCGGAAACATCCTAACTTGCTTTGGCAAAAACCAATAAAAAGATATTTCTTTCGATTGATCACCTCAAAATTATTTTGAAATAGATTATACCCACAAAAATGTTCCAGGATTTATCGACTACTCAACTGACTGCTATTGCTGACGAATTTGGGACCCCGGTTTATATTTATCATGCTGAAAAAATTGCCTGGCAATATCAAAAATTAAAGGACGCTTTTGCCGGCCAGGATGTAATTATTTTCTATGCCTCCAAAGCTCTTACCAATATCAATATCCTTCGCTTCGTAAAATCAATCGGGGCCAATGTAGACTGCAGTTCCATTAATGAAGTGAAGCTTGCCTTGCATGCCGGCTTTGAGGCCGATAAAATTTTGTATACTTCCAATGGAATAGCTTTTGAAGAAATAGAGGAAGCAAAAAACCTGGGTGTTCATATAAATATCGACAGCCTTTCCAACCTGGAAAAATTTGGAAAAAAATATGGACATTCTTATCCTGTAGGCATCCGGCTTCGACCTAATATTTTAGCCGGCGGAAATCTTAAAATCTCTACCGGTCATGATAAAAGCAAATTTGGGATCCCGGTAGACCAGTTTCAAAAAGTATTGGATTGCGTTGAAAAAAATAATCTTTTCATTCGTGGGCTGCATATTCACACGGGCAGCGAAATAAAAGATGTAGATGTTTTTATAAAAGGAATTGAAAAATTATTTGATATCATTCCTTATTTTAAAGAACTGGGATTTGTGGATCTCGGAGGAGGCTTTAAAGTTCCTTACAAAAAAGGAGATACAGAAACAGACATATCTCTTCTTGCACAAAAAGTAAAAGAAGCATTTGCCAATCATCCAAACCCGGGAAATAAACCTTTGCAGATATGGTTTGAACCAGGGAAGTTTTTGGTAAGTGCCGCAGGATATTTGGTCACCAAAGTAAATGTGCTGAAAGAAACC
>JBIQMJ010000485.1:0-2563 GCA_044463445.1 Segetibacter koreensis | reverse complement strand
GGTCTTTAATCCTTCTTTAATCTCAATGCTATCGCCATACAATTGTCCAATCTTCACATTTTTTTGGCGGCAATCAATTGATCGCCTTTTTTCTCAGCTACCAATACATATTTCCCATTTTCATCCGTTTGCAAAGTGTTTAAAGGAATCGCTATCGAATTAGGTGCGGAATAATCAAGGATTTTTACCAATGCTATCTGGTTGGGCCGCAGATTTATTCCTGTAGGCACCTGTATTTCGGCTGTAAATCCACGGGTGGTGGCTCCGATAGTACGGCTGAGGAAAATGATTTCACTGAAGAACGTTTTATCTATGTCGGGAATTTCCACTATTACATTGGATCCTTTACTTACTTTTCCGGCATAATTTTCAGGCACGGTTACTGTAATTTTTAGTTCGTTATCATTTACAATTTTTATATAACCTCCGGCTAAAGGATTACCGCTAAAAGTTTCTCCGACGTGTGCGGTGATATCATCTACTGTTCCATTTACATTGCTGTAAACATTGGCCTGGTTGGCTTGTTCCTGTGCGGTGTTAACCTGTGCCTGTATAGCTTTCAACTGATTTTGTAAGGTTTCAACATTGGTTTCAGCCTGTAGCAGTTGTACTTCAGTTCCAATATTTTGATTCCATAGATTTTTCTGCCTTTCATAAACAGATTTAGCCAGATCAAGCTGTGCCCTTACACTTCCTAATTGTTGTTTGATAGCAATCACATTTTCGCGTGCTACAGCATCATCTAATTTCAAAATCAACTGTCCCTTATGTATTTTATCGCCCTGTTTTACATAGATCGCTTTAATCTGCCCCGGCTGGCCACTTGGAGTGATGTAAGAAATATTTTTGGAATCAACGCTTCCCTGCAAATCGAGATAATGCTTAAAATCTCCTTTTTTAATAGGGGTCAGCGCTACCAATTTTGGTTTAGCTGCCAGCGCTGCTCCGGTATCTAATTTTGCAATATCTTTTTGCAGCGCCGTTATTTTTTCATCCAGGGCTTCTTTGTCGGCTTTCAGCTTTTCCAACTGTGTTTTTTTATCTGCCAGGCTATCTTTTTTGGCGCTTGTGTCACCACATGATGAAATAATTGCCGATAAGAATATGATCAGGCCGATGTTGAGTATTTTTTTCATTTGTAGAGATTATTTGGGTTGATTTTTTTGTTTTTAAAGTTTCCCTGTAGCCTTCAGGTAGTCAATTTTTGCAATGATCGCATCATACAAAGAGCTGTAATAATTGTTCTGGGCTGCTACCAGATCGGCCTGGGCCGTCGAAATTTCCTGGTTGCTTCCCACGCCCTGCTCATATTTTAATTTGGTTGAATTGTAGACTTGTTGAGCCAGGCCAATATTTTTTTCCTGTGAATCCATGGTAAACAGAGCTGATTTCAAATTGATACGCGATTGCCTCACATCGTTGTCAATAGAAGATTTCAACTGCTCCATATTATTTTCCATCTTGCGCAAATTCAGTTTTGCGGTAGCAATATTAGCGTCACGCTCTCCTCCATCAAAGATGGGAACCGTTAAGCGCAAGGCAATGAAGGAAGAGGTATAATAAGGCGCTTTAAAAAAGTCAAACTTTTGTTCCTGTGCGCTTTGGCTATAATTAGCGGCCAGGGACAGGGCAGGTAATTTGCTTAATTTATATCTTTTTATATTGTAATTTCCGAGCTCCATAGCAGTTTCCAACTGCTGAACATCTTTCCGGTCTTCGTAATTATAGTTTTCATCTAAAATTCCTGATTTTAAATCTTCATCCGATAAAGTATCCGTTAATACAAGCTCGTCTTTTTGGGGAATATTCATCAAAAATTTTAAGCCTTCTTTTCCGGCATCAATTTGATTTTGTGCTTTTAATTTTTGTGTCTGGAGATTTATTAATTGCACCTGCACTTTATCCACATCCAGTTTTTCTGCAAATCCATTTTTATAAATCATTTTAGTATCGTGAAGCAGCTTTTCGTAATTGGCAATATTGGCGTCTAATGTTCCGATTTGCCTTTGTCCTACCACGAGCTGATAATAGATTTTATAAACGTTTGCTTTTATTTGTTCTTTGGTAACATCTGCTGCAAGCTCTGCGTTTTTTATTGCCGCTCTTCTCGCCTGAAGGCCTACGAAAACCTGGCCATCAAATAATATCTGGCTAAAATCTATGCCCGCGTTCAAAGTATATTTCGCTCCAAAGCCAACGCTGAAATAACCAAAATCATGGGGGGCAACAATCGGATCGCCATTACCATTTTTTACATTATTTTCTATAAGAACCCCATAGACAGAAGGTGAAATAAAATCTGGGATCGTTTGAACCGCCACATTAGGGTTGTAACTTAAATTTGCGCTACCTGAAAGATGAGGCAAAGCTGCGGCAGTAATTTGTTTGTTTTGCTGCTGCTGCAGTTTGATATCAATTAAAGCATTTTTCACCTGCGTTGCATTTTGCAATGCATAATCAACTGCCTCCTTTGCGCTAAAAGAATGAATTTGCCTTACAGAATCAATTTGCTGAGCGCTGGCTCCGAAACATACTATGCTTAAAACAGAAGCTATAATCAATC
>JBIQMJ010000484.1:0-2565 GCA_044463445.1 Segetibacter koreensis | reverse complement strand
ATATTTTGGAATAAGATGGAAAAGCCATCAGCAAAAAAGCCAATACCGTTACGATTCCGAGAAAACTTTTGCTTTGCCAGAAAGAAGGTTTGTCTTCTTTGCAGGCACAATCCATTGCTGCTTTCTTTGGTTTTAGTTTCTGATACCAGGCAAATGCCAATACGGCAATCGTAAGCCCGATTAAGTAGGGGCGGTAAGGCTCCATCCACGAAAAAGTGGAAGCAATGCCCGTGGCACCGCTGAATAAAGCCAGTACAGGGGTAATGCAACATAATGAGGCAGCAAAGGCGGTAAGCAAACCAGTCCCGATAATTCCTTTAGATGATTTTTTCTGCTTTGCAGAAGGGTTTTCATTATTCATAATGTACCTTTTTAATTAATTTTTAGTGGTTACTGTATGCAAGTAAAATGATTTAATACTGTCGATGCTAATTAGCATACTTATACCAATTCCATTTTAGTATTCAATTCATTGACATATTTAAATAAAGAGCGAAGCATTTTCAGATGTTCCGGTTTCAATGAATAATAAATAGTTTGTCCTTCTTTACGTGCCCCGATAATGCCTCCATCTTTCATTTTGCGTAAATGCTGCGAAATAGCAGGGATACTCATTCCAAGAATATCACTCAAATCACAGGGGCATAATTCTTTTTCTTCTTCGAGCAGGTAAAGGATTTTGAGCCTTACCTCATTGCCAGCTAAAGACAATACTGCCGACATCTCTGAAAAAGCATTTTCTGTATTTTCAACTTTTTCTCTGCAGTTTTTAATTTGAACAGGGTCGGCATACAAACGGATACAAGTGTTCATATTTTTACTTATTTGAAAACAAAAATAATAATTAATTTATTATTTAAGCAAATACTTAAATAATAAAAATAAAAAAATCTCTTCTATGGATCAATTTAAAATCTTATTTCATCTAACTAAGTATCTGTCTAAAAATGAAAATTTCATTTTCCTATCTTGCGGTTGGCGAAGACGCCAACCACAGCGTGCCGTTGTGGCCGGCGTCACCGCCGGCCACTCTCCAACAAACTGTGAATTTTCTTTTTGATTTTTAAACAGCTTCTAACGGATTTATAAAAAAATTTCAGAAAAATGAAAGTTATTTTACCAGGTGCTTCTAAACTTTGCAAAAAATGACTGTTAAAATATGGAATACCATTCCAATTTTATTTAATTGACTCAAGAATCTTTTTTTTAAATTCTTCATTTTCAACAATGCCACCGCTTTTAATATCATTGCCATCATTGCGAATATGCTTACTCAATAATTCATCCATAAGTTTACTTTGTTTTTCATAGGCAGTGCAGGCATCGCACAGGCTTTGATGCATTTTCAATTGTACCTTTTCCCTGAAAGAAAGCTTTGTCAGTAATTTCTTTTCAATCAACTCTGTTGCCTTTTTACAGGAAAGCATTATTAATTGCATTATCTTTTTCATTATTCTTACTTTTTAAACCAATGAATTTCCAGGCACTTTCTAAGTTGCAACCTCGCCCTGTGTAACATCTGCCAAAAGTTAGCGGGCGTAATCTGTAATTCCTGGCAAATTACTTCTCCCTTTTTTTCTTCAAGATACTTCAATTGAACAGCTGCATAGCAATCCGGAGACAATTTGCCTATACACGATTGTAATACTTTTACAAAGATTTTATTATCAAGCAGATGGGCTTTTTCCGATGGCCAGGCACGCGGACGTTGTTCTTTTTTCCAGCTACCATCCGCTTCAAAATAAGTTTCAAAAAAAGATGCATCGGAAGATTGTTTTATTCTGCTTTCTGTTACGGTGGGGTTACGGTATAATTTTCTGAAATGACCGGCAATCTTGTTATTAAGAATACTAAAAAGCCATATTTTAGGATCACTCTTTCCTTCGTACTTATTCATAGCCTGGAAAGCGGCCATAAAAGTATCCTGAACCAGGTCTTCCGAGGTTTCCTTGCTGTTGGTTTTAAATAAACACCAACTGTACATTTTATTGGAATACGCATCCACCCAGGATTTAATTACAATCGCCGGGTCGTTTTGATATTTTACTGCTTCCATTTTCATGTTTCATTACACCTTCTTTTAAACGCTATAAAATAAAGATGGATACGTTTAAAATCTACATCATCAAACTTACTAAAAATCTATCTGCATTAAATATTGAAAACATTTCAATATTGGGGTGCATTCTGATGACTACCGGATTCAGAATACACCCTCGCTATTTTATAATACACCCTCGCTATTTTATTTTATAGAATGAAAAGATGAAAAAAATCTATTATTTTTAGCCTTTCTGAAGCGCAGTTTGATAGGCTTCTTTTATTTCTTCGTTAGAACTTGCGAGGCTCACTTTAGAAATAAGCTTTTTGGATTTAGCATTAAAGAAATAGAGCATTCCTGTAGCTGGGTTCTTTTCAGCAAATTTGTAAATCCCTGCTTTTTCTAACATTCCTTTCGACATAGCTTTTGAGTTGTTGTCTGAAAGATCGTTCATTACCATTTTTACATCTTTGTTTTCCATTACCATTGGCATAATATCTTTTTCAAAGCGTGGCCCATTAGCC
>JBIQMJ010000483.1:0-2570 GCA_044463445.1 Segetibacter koreensis | reverse complement strand
ACGCTCATAGAAAAATGAGAATTCAAAGGGTTTGGTCAGGTAATCATTCATCCCGATCCTGATGCATTTTGATTTTTCTCCTTTCAATGCAGAAGCCGTCATGGCTATGATCGGAATGGAAATGTTCATTACATTCCTTATATATTTTGTGGCTGCGTAACCGTCCATTTCAGGCATTTGTAAATCCATGATAATGGCATCATAACCGGTATGCTTTTTCAAATAACCAATTGCTTCTAATCCATTGTTAGCAATATCTGCCACCGCCCCGGCTTTTTGCAAAACGTTTTCTATAACTTTTTGATTCACTTTATTATCTTCTGCCACAAGGAATTTTTTGTCCTTTAAAAAGCCCTGGTAATCTTTTAATTTTTTACCCTTGAACAATGATTCCTGGTTGGATTGATTATATCCAAAAGGAAGCGAAAAACGAAAAGTAGTTCCTTCGTTCACCCTGCTCTCAACAGAGATGTTTCCATTTTGCATTTCAAGCAATTGCTTGGTAATAGCTAAGCCTAATCCTGATCCGCCATATTTGCGGGAAGTCTCCACACTGGCCTGTGTGAAGCTTTCAAATATTTCGTTGATCTGATCATTATTTATTCCTATTCCTGTATCAATAACCGAAACATCTAAAATAATTCCATTCTCAGTTTTCGCCTTCAGTGAAAAAAAGACTTTTACGCTGCCCACGTGGGTGAACTTAACGGCGTTTCCAACCAGGTTGACCAATATTTGATTCAGCCTGTAAGGATCCCCTTGCAAAGTGGACGGAATTTTATCATCCATCGTTACTGAAAAATCAAGCCCTTTCTCTTTGGTGGTATATTTAAATACAGCAGTAATATTGGTAACAATTTCTTTTAAACTAAAATCAATTTTTTCTATTGCTAATTTTCCGGCCTTTATTTTTGAAAAATCCAGTATGTCGTTAATAATAACCACTAAATTATCTGCGGATCTTTTAATTGTTTTTGCAAAATCATTTTGCTTTTCGTTCAAATGCGTATCAAGCAAAAGGTCGGTCATTCCCTGGATGCCATTCATGGGTGTTCTGATCTCGTGGCTCATATTGGCAAGAAACTGCTCCTGTAGGTCTTTAGCTTCTTCTGCTGTCTTTTTAGCTTGCTTCAATTCTTCCAAATGCTGAACTCTGTCAGAAATATCTGTAGCAATTCCGCTTATTCCGTATACTTTATTTTGTGCGTTGATCAGGGGAAACTTTGTAATTAAGAGTGAGTGCCTTATCCCCTGCACTTCTATGGTTTCTTCCAGTTCTACCGGCCTGCAGGATTTAACCACCTCTTCATCAGTTTCCTTGAAGTGCTGTGCTTTGCCGGGATCCGAAAAATCAAAATCAGTTTTACCGATGATATCACTTTCGGTAACATCCAATACTTTTTTAAATTGTTTGTTTACCAACAGATATTTTCCCTGGAGGTCTTTGATGTAAATAAGGGAAGTAGCGTTATCAAGAATTGATTGTAACCTTTCCTGGTTTTCAACCAATGCCACTTCATATTTCCGCATCACCTCTTCCATTTCTTTTTTTTCTGAAATGTCTTTTATCACACACTGAAACCCAACCGGTTTCTCATTTTCATATTGCAAAACGGTTGTTTGCTCCACCCATTTCAAATCTCCATATTTAGTCCGGATCGCAAACTCCAGGAAGGTTTCATCAATGTTTCTTTCAAGCTGCCTTTTGTATTTATCCTGTGCAACTTCCAGCCATTCAATATCTATGATATCAGAATAATGCATTCCGATCAATTCATTCATCGGGTAATCGGTAAGCTGAACAGATTTTCCGGTAGCGAAAGTGAGATAACCATCCAAGGTGGTAGTGTACATTACTATGCCTGTATTTTCGATCAGGTTCCTGTATTTTAGTTCATTGGCAGCGAGATCATTTTTTGCGATCTTACCCGATTGCCGGTCGCTGTCAATCTTGTAGAGAAACACTAAAATAAACAGGAATGCGGTGATGCCCCCGGCTATCGCAAAAAATACGTATTCGATAGCGCTTATATTTTGAAATAAGAAAAGGATGAAAAACAAAAGCACTAAAAAACTAAAAGACATTCCATACAAAATATTATTCTGCAGGGCATTGAATTTTCGAATCAAAAAGCTTTTCATAAAATAGGACTATCGGTTTAGAAGCAGATCCGGATCTGATCTTTTCTTAAACGAAAAAAAAATCCAATTATTGAATACGCTTATAAGTTAAATTTTCCGGAATGCATATGGCAACGATTTAGGCTTCAGCAAAACAGAAATAAGGAGGATTAATTGCTTTACTATGTTTGTACAATGGTCGTTTAAGTGATATTTTTTTATCCTGAAAATGACGATAATAATAGTGGCAAAAATTTTGGAAATAGTGGGATAAAAATGAAAATACTGCACCATCAGGTTTAAGATCACATAATTGAGAAAAAGGTTAATGATAAAATGATAACAATCAGCAAATACCTGAAAAGCTGGATGTGCCCACGTAAATAGGAACCGCTGAAAACGATAAGTTCTGTTAATTTCAGAATAAGATTTTCTTTGAATTTGCATAC
>JBIQMJ010000482.1:0-2577 GCA_044463445.1 Segetibacter koreensis | reverse complement strand
TGTTAGACAAATCGTAGGTTTCCTTGAAATACAATCCCAGCCATGTAAAAACTCCGGCATGAAAAATTCCATTTAATAAAACGAAAACATAAGCAGCTTTTCCACGCTTCACCATCAGCAAGTGATGATAACCGGTAAATACTTTTTTGAATGTCAAAGCGCTTTTGGAAATCTTTACGGTTACTGAATCGTCGTAATTTAAAAACAAAATGATCCATGTGATTGCCGACAAAACTGCTACGCCTGTGAACAACATTTGCCATCCTACAAAAGGTTCCAATATTACTCCGAAAGAAGAGCCAAATGCACCACCACCGGCCATTGCGCCAAAGAGCCAACCAATTGGCCTGCCACGTTCTTCATAACTATAGGTGCGACCGATCCATGATAAAGAAATGGGAATTACCCCACTTGCTACAATTCCTGTGAGAAATCTCCATACTAATAATTGCGAAACTGTTGCAGAAAATGCAGTAAAAAAAGTGAGTACAGTAAACGCCAGGAATGAAGAAAGGATAATCTTTTTCGGTCCTATTTTATCGGCAAAAATTCCGTGAAAGAGAGAAAAAATTCCGTAAGGAAATAAAAATGCCGGCACAATTAATCCAATCTGTTGGTCGCTCACCCTAAAAAATTCAGACAAGCTGGGAATGAGCGGAGCCACCATGTATAATTGAAAAAAAATAATAAACGTAGCAATAGCCATGGTTCCAAGCAGTGTTTCGCGTTTATTGCGTAGTTGATTCATCAGAGATCTATTATTTGCGACTGCCGTAAGTTTGAATAGGTTTGCTGCCCGGCAGAATGTGAAAGATCACAAAACTACTTATAATCATTAACCCTTACTGTGAAAATTTTTTTGAAAAAAATAAATGACTTTTGTTTGCGACTGGTAAAAGGGATTCACCAACGGGGACGGCCTTTGGTCTCAGCCGGGACTCCCGAAGTATCCCGGCGTGTTCATGCTGGCTTTCTTCAAGAAAACAGGTATGCTTTG
Organism: Segetibacter koreensis; assembly: GCA_044463445.1. Lineage (GTDB taxonomy): Bacteria > Bacteroidota > Bacteroidia > Chitinophagales > Chitinophagaceae > Ginsengibacter > Ginsengibacter koreensis_A. Next base: position 1,580 of record JBIQMJ010000482.1, on the reverse strand, counting down.
CACAAAAGCCATGCTATATACCTGCGTCAGTGTGATGAAAAGGATTAATTATATCCCGGTTCTTTAATTTTAAAAAACCGGTTCAAAAAAACAGGATATTCCTTTGAGGCAATCCTTTGGATTATTATATTTGCGTTTGAAATTACCTCGAAGATCTATTAAAACTAACCATGAGAAAACTAATCTTGTTCTGCACTTTTTCTTTATTAACCACCGCTCATTTATTCTCACAAAGACTTACGGAGGACTTTGAAATAACGCTGCCCCGTCAAAAAGTGGAGCACAGTCTTTATAAAACAATTACACTGATCGATTCAAGATACGATACCACTTTTATGGGCATTATACAATTAGGCGCATTTAATAAAAAGGCAAAAGTGATCCCGGAAATTCCTTTTTCAACACAATTGCAAAACGTATTAAATTCCCTGGCCGGCAATGATTCAAAAAATGGAAAATTACTTTTTCATTTAAGGCAATTCAACTTTGCCGAGTTGACGGGTACCACGAGTGAGAAGGGGTACTGTTATCTGAGAGCTGATCTGTATTCAGAGAGCAATAACGGTTATCAGAAAATAAGTTCAATAGATACAGTCATTTTTATAAAAGCCATAGATGTAACAAGGGCACTCTTCCGCAAAGCAAGTAAAATGATAACCGGCTTTATAGCGTACAATCTTATCCGGGAACCTTACGGCACGAAGAATTATTCACTTAATGAAGTGGCGAAAATGGATAGTATTGAGAAGCGAAAAATTAAAGTTTACAATACTTCAGAATATACAGATGGTCTTTATCTGACCTGGCAATCTTTTAAGAACCAGGTGCCTGACCAACCGATCATTGTTGAAAAGGAAAATAACAAAGTAGTTTCACTGCACATCTTAAATGAAAAAGGTAAAAAAGTGGTCTTGTATCCAACAGACGCTTATGCCATTGTAGTTGAAGGAGAACCTTTCATTGCAACAGATTTTGGATTTTACCTGTTGAAAAAAATAAATGATGATTTCAAATTTATCGGCAGAGTCCATACAAATGCCAGGGCCGGCGATGTAATTGCCGCTTCTGTTTTCTTTGGCATTATGGGCGGTGTTATTGCTGCTGATGCCAGTGCAACCTTTGAAATGAAGATCGACCATATTAGCGGAGGATTGATCAGGCTTAGAGAAAGGTACGGAAATTAGAGGGCAGTTTTAATTGCATTCAGGTTTTGACAAGATTGCCTTACAGGCATATTGGAAGGAAATTATGAATGTTTAATTCTTTCTTCTATTTTTGAGTTTTATATTTTTTAACTGCTAAAAATTTCGCAACCAATGAACAAAGCCAAAACAAAATCTGCACAAATTCTTTCCTTATTGTTGCTCCAGTTATTTTTATTTTTTACCGCCTTCGCACAAAAGCCAACTGACATAAAGAATGCCCGGGATGTGATCAATAACGCAATAACAGCGATGGGTGGAAAAGAATATTTGCTCACCATAAAAACCTTATACACCGATATGAGTACCGAAATGGAAGGCAGGCAGGTGCACTGGATTACAAAGGAAATGCTGCCCAACAAAGGATCTTTTCAGATA
>JBIQMJ010000481.1:0-2602 GCA_044463445.1 Segetibacter koreensis | reverse complement strand
GAAGTAGTTGGCTACGAAACTATTGGCCCCGTTTTATTGGGGCTTAATAAACCGGTTCATATTCTTCAATTGGGAAGCCATGTTCGCAGCATTTATAATATGGTATTGATTGCCGTGGTAGATGCGCAAATGAAATGCACCAAAATGAAATCAGAAATAAAACCGGAGGAAAAAAAGAGATGGCGAAGAGCAAAAAAAGAGCCTGTTGAATCCAAATAATCTCAAGTAAAAATAATGAAACTATTTTCTGAAATCGGATCTTATCTTTTAATGTTGAAAGGAATGTTTACCAGGCCTGAAAATTTTAAAATGTACTGGAAAGAACTGATGCACCAATCAGTAGAAATTGGAATGGGATCATTATGGATCGTGACGGTCATTTCTATTTTTATGGGGGCGGTAAGTGCTGTTCAAACGGCTTACCAGCTTGTCAGCCCGGTAATTCAAAAAGAAACGATAGCCCAGGTAGTGAGAGATACCGTTATACTCGAATTTGCACCTACCCTGGTTTGTATTGTCTTGGCAGGCGTCGTGGGAAGTAAAATTGCCGGTGAATTAGGAAATATGAGAGTGAGCGAGCAAATAGATGCTTTGGAAATAATGGGGATCAACACCAAATCTTACCTGATAGGGCCTAAAATTTTAGGAGCATTGATTACGATTCCTTTTTTGGTGATTCTTGCAATGGTATTGGGAATTTATGGAGGCAGGTTAGCCAGCACGTTAGGTGGAATCTTATCAGGCGATACTTTCGATCGGGGTTTGCTCCTGGATTTCATTCCTAAAAATGTTTGGTTTGCACTGGTGAAGGCTTACACCTTCGCATTTATTATTAGTAGTGTTTCTTCCTTTTATGGATACAATGTAAAGGGTGGTGCGCTGGAAATAGGAAGAGCCAGCACCTCTGCAGTCATTACCAGTTGCATCCTTATTTTATTTGCAGATTATTTGCTTGCTTTCTTTATATTATAATCTAAAATATTAAATCATAATATTTTATTGATCCACTGGGTGTTTGAATTTTAATCTTTAACCGGTTTTATGATAGAATTGAAAAATGTATACAAATCTTTTGATGACAAAGAAATCCTGAAAGATATAAGCGCAGTGATGGAAACGGGCATGACCAACCTCATTATCGGAACGAGCGGAAGCGGCAAGACCGTTTTGCAAAAATGCATGGTAGGCTTGTTTGAATTAGATAAAGGAGACATCATTTTTGATGATAAAAACCTGACCAACATGCACCAGGAAGAACGCAAAGAATTGCGCCAGCAGATTGGAATGCTCTTCCAGGGTTCGGCGCTGTTTGACAGCATGACGGTAGAACAGAATATCAAGTTCCCTCTTGATATGTTTACCAAATGGACTCATCAAAAAAAGATTGACCGGGTGAATGATGTGCTGGAAAGAGTGGAATTAACCGGAACGAATAAAAAATTCCCGACGGAAATAAGCGGCGGAATGAAAAAGAGAGTGGGAATTGCAAGGGCTATTGTATTGAAACCAAAATACTTATTTTGTGATGAACCGAATTCAGGGCTTGATCCTCAGACCTCAATGGTAATTGATAAGTTAATTCACGAGATCACCAAGGAAAATAACATGACAACGGTTATCAATACTCATGACATGAACAGTGTAATGGAAATTGGTGAAAATATTTTGTATCTCTATCATGGCATTAAAGAATGGGAGGGATCCAACAAGGATATCATCTTCAACAAAAATCAAAAGCTAAATGAATTTATTTTTGCTTCTGAATTTTTGAGAGATGCAAAAGATATGCGCATGCTGGAGGAAAAAGGCATTGTTGATAACGATCGCAATATGGAAGAAATCATGCGTGAAGGCGGCGCCAATTTATTGACCAGCGATGATAATAAAACAGAATAGTCCTTTTCAAAAATCCGCTTTTAAAATGTAATGATCTTATTGGTGAAATACTATTGGGTGCAGAGTTACATTTTTTAGAAAATATTTTCAATTTTTCCTGTCACAGATTTTTTCAAATTTTTATTTAATTTTTTTCCAAAGAAAATTGGCAGATCACCTGGTATTCTAACCAGGAATTTTTTTATTGTTTTCCGTTCATCTGCAATTTCAATCTTACTGGTCTTAGGCAAAAAAAGACGGCGATTCATTTTCATCCGCAAAAAATAATACTTCAGGATATTTATTAAATGCTTCAGGCATTTCGTTAACTACCTCTTAACAAAACCCAATGGTGGCGAGCATTACCGCCAATACAAAATTGCTTTCCTTCACCAGGGAATGCAAATAATTTTATTCCAGATTCTTCACCATTTAAATTTTTTATTTATGAAACAGCTAATTATTTTATTGATTGCGACAGCATTCAGCGCGGGTATTTTCGCCGCCCCTTTTAAGGAACCCCCACCCGATACTTCGGCAAAGATTCAATCCATTTTTCATCGCGAATTTCCGGAAGTAAATAAACATTCCCTAACAAAGGAGGGCGATTTCTACGTTATTTTTTTTAAAGAAGAAAAAAAACAGTCTTCTTGCAGAATTTATTATGATGCAGATGGTAACACGGTCCGGACCATGCACTATTATAAAGTGGATCAGCTTGCTCCGT
>JBIQMJ010000480.1:0-2624 GCA_044463445.1 Segetibacter koreensis | reverse complement strand
AGGTTCAATTTATACTATCCGGAAAAAAGAGATTTTTTTTTAGAGAGCACCAACAACTTTGAAGTATATCTTGGAAATAATAATGAAATATTTTATTCAAGAAAAATCGGGTTGCAAAACTTTGAGCCTGTAAATATTATTGGCGGCGCAAGACTTTTTGGAAAAGTTGGCAAAAATAATATCGGCTTTCTTTCTTTGGAAACGGCCGCCAAAGATTCAGTTCTCGCAACCAATAATACAGTGATTCGATATAAACGTGATATAGGGAAGCAATCTTATGTTGGCGGCATTCTAACTTCAGCAATAAACAAGAATAACACCAACCCGGTTGTTGGTGTTGATGCAAATTTTACTACATCCTCGTTTTTAAAAAATAAAAATTTAGTGATTGCCGGTTTAATTGCTGAAAGCATTGATGATTATAAAAGAAAAAACAATTCACTTGCATATCGGTTTTACTGCGATTATCCCAATGATTTGATTGACCACTATATCTCTGTGAGCAGTGTACAACAAAATTTTAATCCGGAATTGGGATTTCTTACAAGAGAAAATTATAACGCTTTTAACTGGCATTTAGATTTAATGCCCCGTTGGTTTACAAAACTTGGTGTTAAGCAAATGAATTTTGAGGTTTGGTCATTATCCTACTATTTAACACAAAGTACTGGCAAATTAGAATCATGGTCTAATGAGACAAGACCATTTGGTTTTATTTTGAAAAGCGGTGAAAGGTTTGAATTTAACCTGCAGCAATCTTATGATAGATTGGATGTTCCTTTTGCTTTAACCGATGATGCAATAATTCCTTTGGGAAGATATTACATGCACAATTCGGAATTTCAGTTCTCTACCTACCAGTCACGCAAACTGTGGGTGCAGCTCTTTTATAACTGGGGTAAATTTTATTCAGGTAAGATTAAAACGTTTCAAACATCTGCAGGAATCAATCTTTCAAAACATTTCAACCTGAGAACCGACTACACCTACAATTATATCACACTTCCTGAGGCCAATGTCCGGTCTAATGAACTTGCGCAATATATCAATTACGCGTTTACTACCAGAATTGATATTTCATTGTTTGCACAGTGGAATTCTTTAGATGATGTAATGTTTTTTAATTTCCGGTTACACTGGATACCAAAAATCGGCAGTGACCTGTATGTTGTTTATAACCGTGGCTACAACCAGTTAACTAAATTAGATTTGCTCAAACCAGAAACATCAGCCGGCGTTGCAAAGCTTGTGTGGAGATTTGCATTTTAATCAATATAAATACATGAATCATAAAAAGATTATTTCTCTTTTAAATTCTTCAGTTTTACGTATTATATTTTTGTTACAGCCGCCAGGGAAACAAACGCGTACAAGTAAAAATAAAATAACCATCACTTTATTTGATTCAACTTTGTGTACCTAAATTTGCAATGATCATAGTGATATATTAGATGTGTGAAATAAAAAAAATACTGGGTAAAGTTTTCCTTCTTACTATTGATATTTTTCTTTTTGGATATGATACAATCCGCCAAATTATTTTGCCGGGAAAACGTAAAAAAGGTAATCTTTTATCAACCTTATTTATTTTTTTTGTTGGGGTAATAGAAAGGCTTGGCAGTTTCGAATACGGCGTTTTCCGGTCAGGCAATTTATTAAAGCAGAAATACATTAAGCGTAGCCTGTTTATAATAGCAGGACTTTTATTTTTACTTTCTTCCTTTGAATGGACAAGCGAAAAAAATGTTAGCAATTATATAGCAAATTATGTTGCACAGCTTTCTGATACAGAAATACCAAATACCGCTTTAACTGGACAATTAGAAAAATCTTATTCAAAAACTGCCTCTTTATTTAAAAAGTGTTTAGTTCCATACTGTAAAAACAATCTTCATTACAGTTCCTCAACAGTATCTTCTCCTGTAAAAACTTTCCTTCTTATTCGTAGCCTGCGTATTTGATAATCATTTATAAATTTTCTTACTATCCGGCACATTTCGACGGATAATTTATTTTAAATGAACATCAAATTCTTACTATCAATGAAAAAATTAATCATCCTGGTATTTTTATTTCCGCTTTTTGTGAATGCTCAAAATAGTTTAAAAGTGGTTATTAAAGACAATGCAACAAAAGAACCACTCGCATCAGTAACAGCAAATATTTCTAAATTGAAAATTGGCACCGCTTCAGATACAAGCGGTATTTTAAACATCGGCAACATACCGAATGGCAAATACGAAATTGTCTTTTCATCTATCGGTTATGAACGAAAAGAAATGGAGCTCTCATTTCCATTATCTCAGAAACAACCAGTTCAGATTTTTCTTAATAAAGAAAGCAATGAGTTAGCCGGTATTGTTGTAAGCACCACACGAACCAACTCCCGGATTGAAGACCTTCCCATTCGCGTGGAGGTAATTGGAAAAGATGAGGTAAGTGAAGAAACTAATATTAAACCAACAAATATTTCAAAGCTTTTACTAGAATCTTCAAGTATCCAGGCACAGCAGACATCTGCCGTTAATGGAAACGTAAGTATGAGGTTACAAGGGCTTGATGGGAAATATACGCAACTATTGAAAGATGGATTTCCCCTCTATGGTGGGTTTGCTCAGGGTTTA
>JBIQMJ010000479.1:0-2633 GCA_044463445.1 Segetibacter koreensis | reverse complement strand
AAAATTCTGATAGAGGAAATTATTAAAAAGATACTGCTCGGGCTGATCATTATCGGGATTAAAATTGACAAAAATGGTATTGAGTCCCGGATAATTTTTAGTATCAATATCATAATTTATCTTGATAGTGTCTCCTGCCACTAAAGGTTTTTGCGTGGGAACAGTAAGCACATGTGTTACATTGTTATGGTCTATAATATTTAGTTTTACTTTCAGGCTATCAAAGGCAGACAGGCTTATATTTTTAAACGCAATACCAAAATGTAATATTTCACCCTGTTCCAAAGTATCTTTTGATTTGAAATAAATTTCAGGAGTTAAGGCTCCTTCAGGAGGCATTTGATAATTCAAACGCCAGTAAGAAAGCTGGTAAGGGCTGAAATTGATGCTATCAGCATTTCGCATTTCCAATTGGATGTAAGGATACTTTGTGGCATTCACAGATGAAATATCCACATCCTGCTGGCTTTTATTTACATTGAAAAGCGTAGTGGAATTTCCAAGAGAATCAATACCAATTATCTGAACCGTAGGATTATCATCTGAATCAGCTTCAAGGCTGGCACCTCTCCAGTGCATTTCTTTCCAGGAAATTGCCGGACCAAATTTGGGAGAAGTGATATATCCTAAAGTATCTATCGTGGTAAAATCCTTTTTATAATCCAGAACATCAGATATGCCTTGGGTGAATTGAAATCCGGGCCCAAAGGCAGGATTATTTTTCTGGTAAATAAAAGAAAATGCCCTGGGACGATAAAAAGAATCAATCAAAACAAAACCTTGCGATTTCAGCCGGTGATACAACGAATTTCCTGATCCTAAAAAGCTGGTATCAGCCTGCCACTTATCTGCAAAAACCACAGTTGCGGAATCAGGGCGGCAAATGTTTCTTACAAACACAAAATAATTATCAGGAATTGAATCCATAAAATTCATGGCCGCCATTCTTCCGGCTGCGGTGGAAATATCATAAGAGAAATTGGGTTGCCTTATTTCCATGCAGGTGGATAAACTCCCGCTTAACCCTGGTTGGTTGAGGGTATTTTCCCAATGCTTAAGAGTAGTAGGATTCACTACATTAAATATCAAAACATTGTTAGTGCCATTCGGGCAAATACCGCTGGTAAAATTTACGCCGTTTATTCCGGCCGTACAATTAGAACCAGCGGATGATGCAGTGGGATAAACACCATTTCTTGATTCGAGAAAATTATTGATCGTTCCAAAATGCCATTGCCTTGTGCTATCCAGGTGAATATGTTGAGTATCTGAATAAAGTTGTTGGTAATAATGTGATTGATTGGATCCTTCGGAACTATTTGCGAGGTAAATAAAAGAAGAACCATTCCACCTGTAATCTGAAGAATTACCGGAACCAGGTTTTACTGCCACCCGCCAGTAATAAACGGTATTGTCTGTAAAGCTCACACCCGGATCAAATTCCAAAACTCCTCCGGACTGGTTTACAGTCTTGTTGATCAGGAAGGGAGAATTGAAAAGAAGAGTGGTGTCTAATTCCATTATATAATCTTTGGCTACTGAGACAGCGTTGGAAGTAGAAGCATATAATTTTTGATTGGGAACATTTATTATAGAAAAATTTGACGGATAGACCGGGCGGGCTTCATCTTCATAAATATAAAAATCCTTGGTAATGGTGTTATTGCTTTCGGAAATTTCATCCACTTTATTGTCTGCGTCTATTGTTACGGTTAATTTATTGAGACCTTTATCCCTTGTGGAGATAATGGGCACCACAATTTCGATTGAATCTGAATAATAGATCGGTTTTATCTTTTTTCTAAGGATGACCTCACTGCTGCCATTGGGATAAGTTCTTTTTACTTCAAAAACAATAGAATCATTAATAGCTCTTCCTATATTAAAAGCGGTTGCCTTCAGCGTGAAGTTCTTTTCAGATACTGAAATAAATTGTGGATTGAGTATTATATTTTGGTCTTCCAATACATAATCGGGTTTAGGCTGCGGATGAATCGTAATATAGGGATCTCCGTGCAAGGCCATCTCCTCAAGATGCATTCTTGGGAAAAAATCCAGGGAAGGATTGTTCCCTCCAAGGTTTTGAATTGTATTTAGAATATCGTTGCCTATAGGTTTTCCGTAATTATTATCATCTATCTGGTGAAACAATTGAAGATTATAATTATTCAGGTAAGGAGGTATGCCCAGGTGGGAACTTGCCAGGAATCCAATGCTCCCTCTTTGTTTGGAAAGAACAAAATTTTCTGAAATAGAAAGGCTATTGTTTATTATCCTGAGTGAATCGTAAATGTAATTATTCCCGGCGGTACAACCGCTTACGATAAAAAATGGATACCGCCCTTCATTGTCATATTCGCTGGGATCACTTAAATTAAATTCGAGAAGGTTAGCGGAAGAGTGCCCAAAATAGGCGAGTATGCCTATCCCGCTTTTGAACAGATCACTGATGCGCTGGCTTGCAATCAATTGTACTGCCGCGCTTGAAGATTTGGAAAAAGTTTCCACATTGGCTCCATACAGCGTGTCTTCAATAATGTCTTTGTAAAGATTCATGTAATATCCAAAAAGATCATTGTCAGAACTGTCTTTACCGCCAACTATATTTACCACTTTTTTCATCCACAGTTTAT
>JBIQMJ010000478.1:0-2660 GCA_044463445.1 Segetibacter koreensis | reverse complement strand
CTCTTAACCAGTTGCTTCTGTGTATGTAATGGCTGTCTAAATAATTGTCTATTGTTATCATTTTTTCTGATCAGGTTAAACGTTATTAAAGGTAAGTATTTCTGTCTTCGGCGGTATTTCTGATTTGAAAATTTAATGGTTCAATCAGGATCGACTCATTCTGGAAAACGGACAGGACCAGGAACTCATTATTTTAAAAAATGATTGAGAATGATAATCATTACATCATTAAACTTTTTTGATGCCCGAAAAATTAATTGCTTTTTCCCTCATACTTTACTTTAGCCTTTATTCAAAATAATCCTGATAGATATACAGACGGTGAATCATTTCAGAAGTTACACTGTTCAACCCTGTGGTGTCAGTTGCGTCTTTAAAGTGTTGGTTTGTTTCAGCACCCGCAAAAACCACATATGTAGCGCTTGATCTTGTGCTCCTTCCATGGTGCATTCCTTTATCATTTTGTTGATTCCTGAATTGATGTCATTTCCAAAGTCATGATAATCTTCCAATGTTCTGTTTGATTTTTTCTCGAATTGATCACCGTTTGCGATAAGAAGTCCGGCATTCTTGTTGGTAGGCTCATCCGCTTCCCACTTAGCGCCATTATTTAGCACAAGGCTCTCTGAGGCTGAATTGCTATAGGCATAGAAATTTTGCTGCTGACTTTTCTGAAATGCTGCATACATTCATTGTCTGCTGCAAGTGGGGCTGAAGGTATAAGAGTGAGCTTTTTGCTCGTTATTGAGCAGAATTAAGGCCTGTAGATAGTAGATTTACAGGCCTTTTAATTGAATGCCATTTTGTCGGGTAGACAAGATTCGAACGGGCTTGATAATCTATTAATTTACAGTTATTTTATAAATTAGAATGATTTAACTCACTAAAGAACTCACAGAAAATTTTTTCACAAGAAATAATTGGTTATGAAGGTATGTTTTATTTTAATTTTTTTAAAATTTTTTTGCAATACTTATTTTGAATCAGACCTTGATTGTTAAATGTTATTAAAACTAATTACGATTCACCTGGTGAAATTTATGCACAGAATAATTTTGAGTGTAAAAGTATTTTTTTAATAGATAAAAATGTTAGAGATGGAAAATGTGAAGAATGGGTTGTATTCAAAAGAACAATTCGAAAAGTCCCATATTTACCGGGAACAATTATTAACTGTCGAAGATCTAAATGATTTTAAAAAGCAGCTTCTCTTCGAAATTAAAGGCATGCTTAAAGAGTTTGTTGGACAGCCTAACAAAAAATGGCTAAAGTCAAAGGATGTTACAAAGCTTTTGGGAATTTCTCCTGGAACTCTTCAGACACTTCGCGACAATGGAACTATACCTTATGCAAAAGTTGGAGGAATAATAATTTACGATTCAACTTCCATTCAGAAAATTCTTAAGGCATAGATAGGGAAATTATCAAGAACAAGAATTCATTAAATTGTATAAGAAAGGAACTTAAAGAAGTCCCACATCAGCGAAGGAATAGTAACCTTCACTCGTTACAATTACATGATCGAGTACTTTGATATCATGATACTGACAGGCTGCTTTTAGTTTTGAAGTAAGATCCTGATCAGCAATACTGGGTTTTAAATTTCCGCTTGGGTGATTGTGTGAAAGTATTATTGAAACTGCCAATGATTTGATAGCAGTTGCTAATATTAATCTTGAATCAACAATTGTTGCGGTGATGCCACCTGAGGAAGCTTCATAAACTCCTATTACTTTGTTTGCCCGATTGAGAAGTAACACTTTGAATTGTTCCTGCATTTCAATTTTGTTGTCATCCCAAATTTCTTTCAGAATTAAATATGAGTCATAAGAAGATTTAATTTGTGGTCTTTCGGAAGCTTTTACTTTTGATTTGTAAACTAGTTCAACTTCTGCAACTTTACACCATTTTGGTTGATCAATCATTGTCTGTTCCATAACATAAATCATTTAAAGTTTTAAAAATTAATTATGGAACCATTGCTGCCTTCAGCCGATAAGGACCATGAAGCAACGGAATAAATAGTGAAGCGGCTTTATGCCGGAATTTCATGGGCGTTCCAGAGGCTGGAGGCGAACTTTGTGGCAGGAATTAATGAAGAAAATAATTTAGAAGTATAAATTATGAAGACAGGTGCTGATAGAACCATGATGCTTTTATGAAAACCATCGGCATCGGATACACAGGCTTAAAATTAAATGAAGAATCAATTAATTGCAGAATCACAGAAATTTGTTTTCTTTGCCTCTCATTCGTAATTATGCGGCCGGATTATCCTTCCAAAATTTTTAACGATAAATCGCACAGCTATTGTTGTTTGATGCAAACCCTTGCGGCATACCCTTTCATGGCCGGTAAAAGGCTCTCTTCTCACCCTACAAATTGAACCAATTAATTGGTTGATGTAAGTAACCAGAAAACAGTAGTGTTCTCTGTTCTCTTGGATTTTGTTTCGGATACTTTCAGAAAGAAGCCTTCTCTTTTTTAATAATCAATTCAATCAATTCTAAAAATTTTTCCAATGGATGCTTTTCCAATCACTGAAGGTTCCTGCAGAACCCGAACCGGGCAATATTTTAATGACCTGGTCCAAAACCCCGAAAACTATTATTACCAGCTTTTGCCCGAAGACCTGATCATGCAATCGGTCGAAAAGGGCG
>JBIQMJ010000477.1:0-2663 GCA_044463445.1 Segetibacter koreensis | reverse complement strand
GCTACAAAAGAAGCGGTGAGCATACAGATTTCTGCACAGTCCATGTCCAGCTTAATGCATCTTGCCAGTATTTTTACATCCTGTTCATTTAAGCAGGCTGTAGCGCAATGGTTGCATTCGGCTGCGCAATGGCTAAGTGCCTCTAATAATTGTTTGTTTTGTTCGTGTGCCATGTTGTTTAATTTTTATTGTTATGAAAATTTATTGTCAATTTTAATAAGTTATAGTAACGCCTGCACCTAATCCCATATCGCTATCATAGTGGGTAGAAAGAGAAAAATATTTGGTTAGAATATATCTTAAGCCAGCTGCATATTCTTTGTCGGTATTTATCATCCAATTCATTCTGATTTTTCGTGAAACCGGAATATCTTCCCTGCTTAACTGGAACCGGAATTTTCCATCACCATCTACTCTTGCATCTGCAACCACTAACATCGGTAATGTATATGCGATACCTGCCACCACCGTTTTTCTGTTTTCTTTATTACTTTTTTGACCAAACATATTTTTAGCATCGGTGCCAAAAATGTTTTTTTCATTAGGGTTGGGCTTTTTATAATGATAATCGAAACCAACATAAGGATACCACCATTGCATGCGGCCTAAATACCGACCAACCATGGTTTCGCTTTCGTAACCGTGCATATCACTTAAACCCAAATGCCATAATGTGCTGGCTTTCCAACGTGTTTGCGCAAACATTAACTCTCCGTCGCTACCATTGCTTTCCAGGCCAATTTTTGCCATAGGATGAAACATTCTATCGTCAGAATTTAAACCACGCTTGGCTACTTTAGCGCTTGTAATATCTGTTTTGTCAACCAGGGTGTCCTCATAACTGAAAACCCTGCTCATGCCACTCATCATGTGATATAAAATATGGCAATGAAAAAACCAATCGCCCCCAGGCTCTGTTGCGGCAAATTCTATAGTATCTCTTTCCATAGGCATGATGTCTATTACATTTTTCATGATGGCATAATCGCCCTGGTCGCTGAGTAGCCGGAAATCATGACCATGCAAATGCATCGGATGTCGCATCATGCTATTGTTGAAAAAAATGATCCTTACATTTTCACCTTTTTTAATCAAAATTTTATCAGCTTCAGAAACTACTTTATTATTGATGCTCCAGACATAGCGGTTCATATTACCCGTCAATTCAAATTTTAATTCTTTTAGGGGGCCGGGGGGTAACGTTGTTTTCTTAGGGGCACGAAGCATGCCATAGTTGAGCGTTACAATATCGGAGTTGCTATTGCTCATATCCATACCTGCCATGCTGTTCTGTCCTTTGTTCACGCTTTCAGAAGGGACAGGCATTTTCATTGTATCGCCCGGCGGCATCTCCTGTTTAAGGCCCGGTAACGTATCTTTCGGGTTTTCCAGGCCTGTTATTTCAGGGTACATCACTGTGTTCATGTCCATTTCCTGATTACGCATTGTCATGCCTTCCATCTCAATCATATTGCCCTTCATATCCATCATGTCGTTCATCATTTTCATACCGGCAAAATATTTTAGCTTGGGTAAATTAGGAGCATGTACTTTTTCACCGCTACCCAGCCAAAGAGAAGCCGACTTGGTTCTGTCTTCTGGTGTTACTAAAAACTCGTAACTCTTATTTTCTGGAATGGTTACTACCACATCATAGGTTTCAGAAACGGCTATAAGTAACCTATCTACTTCTACTGGCTCAACATCGTTGCCATCCGTAGCTACCACTGTTATTTTACCGCCCGAATAGGTAAGCCAAAAGTAAGAAGAGCCGCCGGCGTTAGCTATCCGCAGCCTTACTTTATCTCCTGCTTTAAATTGGGGCTGCTCTGCCTGATTTTTTCCGTTAATTAAAAACTTGTCATAAGCTATATCACTTACATCCATGGCATTCATCCGTTTCCACTCATTGGTGATCTTTGTTTTTAAATGGCCGCTCCTTACATCTTCCCAATAACTTTGAATTGTATTTTTTCTAATGCCAAACCAATCCGTTTGGTTATGAAGGCTTCGGTTTACTTCTGATGCTTTCATATTTATCCAATCGCTTAGCACAACAGGTATAGTAGGTATATTCCATTCCTTTCTTTTATTCATGATAAAAGCACCGTACATGCCAATTTGTTCCTGTAAACCTGTATGGCTATGATACCAGTGTGTGCCATGCTGAACAATCGGGAATTTATACAGATACGTAGTGTGTGGCTTAATAGGCATCTGTGTTAGAAAAGGAACACCATCCATGCGATTAGGTAAAAAAAGGCCATGCCAGTGCAGGGATGTTTCTTCGTTCAATTCGTTGTGTACCCATATTTCAGCGGTATCACCTTCAGTAAAAGTCAGTGTGGGCATAGGTATTTGCCCATTCACGGCAATGGCCCGTTTGGTTTTTCCAGTAAAATTTACAAGTGTATCCCTTATATATAAATTATAAACTACAGTTCGTGGTGGTGTATTATTTGGAATGGTTTTTATCGGGCCTAAATTTACTTTTGGCATATCCATATTGCCCATGCTTTCCATTTTCATGTCTTTCATATTCTCCATTTGCATGCCGGCTTTTTTTGAAGTATCCGACATCGGCATGTCCATGCTTTTCATGCTACTATCCTTTTTAATAGTACTCATTGGCATTTTCATATTTTTCATTTCAGCAGTTTTCT
>JBIQMJ010000476.1:0-2686 GCA_044463445.1 Segetibacter koreensis | reverse complement strand
GCCAAGATTAAATACTTTATATTCTATGCGGTAGTTATTTTTAAATCCGCGTTTGGGGATTCTTCTTTGTATAGGCATCTGGCCACCTTCATGTGCCATCTTGATTTTATAACCTGCACGGCTTTGTCCGCCCTTATTACCTTTTGTAGAGGTTCCACCTTTTCCTGAAGCTTCTCCGCGGCCAAGCCTTTTAACTTTATGTGTAGCTCCTTTTGCGGGTTTTAAATTTTCTAGTTTCATTGTACTTTTTTTTACTTAACGCCCCAGGTACCCGGAGCTCGCTTTTTATAAATAATTTTTAAACCAAAAATGGAAAATAGTTAAGCCAATTCCTCCACTTTAATTAAATGATTCACTTTTTTTACCATCCCCTGGATCTGTGGGGTTGCTTCCACTTCTTTGGTTGCATTCAGTTTGGTAAGGCCTAACGCTTTCAACGTAAGCTTCTGCCTTTCTGAACGGTCAATTCCACTTTTTACCTGTGTGATTTTTATCTTTTTCATGATTGATAATTCTTAATGCTGAAAACTTATTTTATTACCCGTTAAAAACTTTCTTCATAGAAATATTTCTTGTTTTAGCTACAGAAACAGGTTCCCTCAAAAGCGATAAGGCTTTTACAGTAGCTTTTACCACATTGTGGGGATTGGCAGAACCAAGCGATTTTGCCAAAACATCTGTAATGCCTGCACTTTCCAAAACGGCACGCATACTTCCACCGGCAATTACACCGGTACCGGCAGCAGCAGGCTTAATGAGAACTTTGGCTGCTCCATCTTTGCACCATTGCTCATGAGGAATAGTCCCATGCAATAATGGAATTTTGATCAGATTCTTCTTGGCATCATCCATCCCTTTTAAAATGGCTTCCTGTACTTCCTTAGCCTTTCCTAAACCGTGTCCCACCACGCCATTTTCATTTCCTACCACCACAATTGCTGAAAAGCTGAATGCCCTTCCGCCTTTCGTAGTTTTTACCACACGATTTATCGATACCACTTTCTCTTTTAATTCAAGATCAGCGCCTTTAATTCTCTGTGTATTTGATTTCAACATTATAACTGTTTGTAAATTTTATTATTTAAACTTTTTGTTTCAGAATTGATTTAAAATTCCAAACCACCTTCCCGTGCTCCATCAGCTACCGCTTTGATACGGCCATGATATAAATATCCGCTACGGTCGAAAACTACATTTTTGATCCCAAGCTCTTGCGATTTTCTGGCAATAGCTTCGCCCACCCTTTTGCTGGCTTCCACCTTGTTTCCTTTCTGGGCAGCAATATCTTTTTCACGTGAAGATGCTGATGCAATTGTAGTTCCGCTGGCATCATCAATCAATTGAACATAAATATCCTTGTTACTTCTGAAAACGCTTAAGCGTGGTTTTTGAGCGCTTCCGCTTATTTTTTTGCGGATACGATATCTTATCTTTTGACGTGCACTAACTTTTGAGTTCATTTTATTCTATTTTAAATTCCGATACTGCCGGAAAATTTTTTATTTTTAATTCTTTTTATAAGTGCTGATTAAAAATTCCAATTATTCATTCGTTTACTACAAATCAAATCAGACATAAACCAATCAGGCATCAAATTACTTACCTGCAGCCTTACCAGCTTTTCTGCGCAATACCTCTCCTTCAAACTTCACACCTTTTCCTTTATAAGGCTCTGGTTTGCGGAGGCTACGGATCTTTGCAGCTACCTGGCCAAGCAATTGCTTGTCAGCGCTTGATAAAATCACTTTTGGATTTTTACCTTTTTCCTGGGCTGTAGAAACTGTCAGTTCTTTAGGAATTTCCACAATAATATTATGAGAATATCCCAGAGAAAGATCCAAAAGATTTCCCTGGTGAGTAGCTTTATAACCTACACCGACCAATTCAAGTGTTTTGGAATATCCATCAGTAACACCAACCACCATATTATTGATCAGGGCGCGATACAAGCCATGCATTGCTTTATGCCTTATCTGGTCAGTGGGACGAACCAATTCTACTTTATCATCCTTTACCTCCACTTTTATATCAGGATCCACTGCCTGTTTCAATTCGCCCTTCGGGCCTTTTACGGTAATCACATTATCAGTGCCCACCGTTACGCTTACACCTTTTGCAATTTTTACCGGGTTTCTTCCTACTCTTGACATAGTCGGTTTTATTTATTTGGTTTGTAATCTGGTAGTGTTCAGCCACGACTAAGGCTTAATTATCTTACCAGTTTTATTTATTTCTACCGGAACTTCTCAACACAAATCTTATTGCAAAAAATAAGACCAAAAACGTGATAATTATTCCGACAAATGAATTCATTTTTTTAATAAACATTACACAATACTTCGCCACCCACGTTTTGTGCTTTTGCTTCTTTATCGGTCATAACGCCTTTTGAGGTGGAAATAATGGAAATGCCCAAGCCGTTCTTTACTCTTTTAAACTCATTAGGCTTGGAATAAGTACGCAATCCCGGCCTACTCACTCTTTCAAGACTTTCGATAGCAGGGATTTTTGTTTGAGGATCATACTTAAGAGCTATTTTAATAACTCCCTGTTTTGAATCGTCCTCAAATTTATATTTTAAAATATAGCCCTGGGAGTATAATATTTCAGTAATACGCTTTTTTAGGTTGCTGGCAGGAATCTCCACAATCCTGTGGCTGGCCATTTGTGCGTTGCGTATTCTTGT
>JBIQMJ010000475.1:0-2699 GCA_044463445.1 Segetibacter koreensis | reverse complement strand
ACTATCAGGCGACCATGATGGCGTGTTGATCGTTCCCTGTCCGCCATACAAATACGCAATTACTTTCAATGGGCCGCCACTTGCAGGCATCATTCTCAAATAAACATGCTTGTAAAAAGGATGATCATCCGGCTTCACTTCATCTTTTAAAAATGTGATACAAACAATCCATTTGCCATCTGGCGAAATATGCGCGAACCAATTGTTGTAATCATCATTCGTCAATTGCTCAGGATCAGATCCATCCGGCTTCATGCGCCACAACTGCATCAGGCCGCTTCTTACAGAATTGAAATAAATATATTTTCCATCAGGGCTGTATTCAGGCCCATCATCCAAACCGGTTACATTCGTGAGTTGAATTTCTTTTCCTCCGTTTGATGGAATTTTATAAATATCAAAACCTGCAGGAGTTGGATCATTATTGCGTTTGGCGGTGTAAGTCAGCCACTTTCCATCGGGCGACCAGCCATGCAAATAAGAAAAACCAAGTAGCGGTGTGATCAGTTTAGGCTCGCCTCCGGTAATCGGAACTGTGTAAACCGTAGAACCGATTTTCCCATCGGGACTCAGTGCACTGATGCCCAACATTTTTCCATCAAAAGAAATTACATGATCATTATTAATGTCTTTTACTTTACCGGTTGGAAGCAAAGCAGGTTTTGGATTTGTAAGATCCAAACGATAAAGTGATCCGCGTGAATTATAGATCAGGCTCTTGCCATCTTTCATCCAGTTGGGTGCCTGCAGCGAAGCATTTTCTGAATAAATGATCTTTCTCTTTCCGGTCGTCACATCCATCGTTTCGATATGGCTTCCCAGAAAGGTTCGGTAAGGAACCAAATCTTTTGATGCTGGAATTACAATTCTCACATTTTCAAAAGCTACTTTTTCAACTGCATCTTTATTATGAGCGCATACAAACAAGCCTACGTAAACATCGCCGTCAAAATCGATATTGCTGATTTCCTGTGAAACAAAAGTATCGCCGAAATGCGCGACAGACATGATGAATTCATTTCCTTTTCTTTCCAACTGAACCACATCCGGTCCTTTAATATCAAACTGTTTTTCTTCCACGTTTGTGTGAGGTGCAGTCCTGTATTGAAAAGAAGTGAGGCCGTTTCCATGAATGGTGGCCGCAATCATTTTGGAACTGGTATCCAAACTTTGCCGGATCATCCAACCAAATTTGCGATGCGCTTCCATTCCTTTTCCTAAAAAATTTCCTCTTGCATGAACGATGAAATCGCCTTTCATTTTTTTCCACACAAAATGAAATTCATCGTTGGTAAACCAGATGTTAGCGCCGGATCCGGAGATCAAATAATCCTGCGAAGAAGAATTATAATTCGCGCCTCCTTTATGCAGTACTTTTCCAACATCCGTTTGTCCATCAAAAATTCCAATCTTTTGAGAAAAAGTGTTTGCAGAAATCATTAAAAAACAAATTGCAAAAAAGATCTTGAAAAATGGAAAAGTTTTAAAATGCATCGCTTCTATTTTATGGATTTAATAATCTGAATAAGCAGTAGAATGCATCAGAATACTGTCAATATGCGACACAGAAACACTGTTTTCATTGAAAGGATCGGTAGAAATTTCTTTCCATTTGGGATCATTCCCAAACACTTTCCATTGCGCATTCCGATCTTCAACGCTCTTAAAAATGGGCATATACATCAGGTTTGGCATACGGCTTCCGGAGATCACTTCACCATAAAAAACAGGATCAAAGCCAAGCTTGTTAAAAATGTTCATCTCATCTTTGTTGAACATCGCTCTTTTTTTATCAGCCAGGTGCCATGTAGGGCTTTCATAACTTCTCAATTCAAAAACCCTTTCTGCGTTTTTCGTTTTAGGGATCTTTAAAAAAATCTGACCGGAAAATGGCTGTAATAAAATGGATTCCAATCTTACAAACGGAGGATTTTTTGAATCGGCGTGTAAAAAATTTTCGCCTGAAGATTTGTAAGATGCATCTGCATTTAGCCGCGAATTTATTTTCATCCATTGATCCACAGAAGAAAATGGAATCAAAACATAGATCAGTTTATCAGCGGCTGTATCATTTGCAATAGGTTTGAATACGCCGATATTTTTGATTCCAAAACGATGTAATGCAGGCAGCAAGGCAGTTTGAAGAAAATCATCGGTCGCTTTTACCTGCTCATTATTTTTCAAATGATAAACCCGGATTTGAAAAATACCATTATTTGTGGGTTTACTGTATGTGTTTTGAGAAAAAATCAAAAACGATAAAACAATTAACGCCGTTGTAAAAATTTTATTCATTAGTTGTTGTTTAAATATTTCTTAATTAAATTTTTTGAAACCATTAAATCAGGCACAGATCATTGCTGTTTATTTTTAATCTTAGTACCAAACTCCATCAAATTGTATGACCTTATTCCCTTCTTAAATTATCAAAGGTAATAAGGTTGAATGTTGTGTTTTTTATTTTTCTACTAAGGTTTGAAACGCTAAATTCTAAAATCATTCCAGGGCATTCTAAACCCGCTAAACGATTCCAAACACGTAAGCAATCTAAACTCTCTAAACACCTAAACCTTCTAATCTTTCTAAACTCTCTAAACCAAATTTTCTTCCTACACCTTTCCATTCGCTATCGCATCATAATCAAATCCCGCTCTCAACAAAGTTCTTTTTGCCACGTCAAGCGCATAGGCTGCTTCATT
>JBIQMJ010000474.1:0-2713 GCA_044463445.1 Segetibacter koreensis | reverse complement strand
CCGGACCTTACCTGTGGGCGCAAAGTCCACAGCCATCATCTTCCCTCGATGATGTTATGCGGAGCCACGATAAAATATATGTAGTAATGGCAGTTTGCCTGGTCATATTAATTGTCCTTTTCCTCTACCTGATCCGCATAGATGCTAAAGTATCCAAAAAAGAAAAAAAGGTCTAAATAATTATAATCTTCTCCCATATAAAATTAAGATGTATGTCTGTAAAAGTTCCTTATAGTTTTTTTCATAATGTAGAAAAGAGCTTTGATAAAGCCGCAAAATTTACTTTGTGGGATAATGGCATTCTTCAGCAAATAAAGCAATGTAACAGTGTTTACCAGGTTCGCTTTCCGATCAAAAGAGAAAGTGGTGAAATTGTGACTATTGAAGCTTATAGAGTTCAACATTCCCATCATAAAACTCCCTGCAAGGGAGGAATTCGTTTCAGCCTCGCGGTGAACCAGGATGAAGTAATGGCGCTTGCTGCATTGATGACTTATAAATGCGCCATTGTTAATGTTCCCTTCGGAGGAGCCAAAGGAGGAATAAAAATAAGTCCGCGGGAATATACTCCTTATGAACTCGAAAAAATTACGCGCCGCTATACAGCAGAATTAATCAAGAAAAATTTTATTGGCCCGGGCACTGATGTACCGGCTCCCGATTATGGAACCGGAGAAAGGGAAATGGCCTGGATTCTTGACACTTATGTGGCTATGCACCCCGGCGAAATTGATGCCCTGGGCTGTGTAACGGGCAAGCCAGTTTCGCAGGGAGGAGTCAGGGGCCGCAAGGAAGCTACCGGGCTTGGGGTATTTTATGGTCTCACTGAAGTTTGTAATATGCAGACTTTGATGGATAAAGCAGGTTTGCCTCTGGGCGTAAAAGGTAAAAAGATTTGCATCCAGGGCCTTGGAAACGTTGGATATCATTCAGCCTTATTTTTCCAGCAGGCTGGTGCTATTATAGTAGGCATTGCAGAATATGAGGGCGCTATAAAAAATTATGATGGATTGGATGTGGAACAGGTGTATGCTCACAGGAAAAAAACAGGTTCTATTCTTGATTTTCCGGGAGCCGAAAATTTTGAAAAATCTGCTGATGCCCTGGAAATGGAGTGTGATATTCTAATACCTGCCGCATTGGAAAATGTGATCAATGCCGGAAATGCAGACAGGATAAAGGCAAAAATAATTGGTGAAGCGGCTAATGGGCCTGTTACCCCAGATGCAGATGAAATTTTAAATCCAAAAGGCATATTAGTAGTGCCGGACATGTACCTTAATGCGGGCGGAGTTACAGTAAGTTATTTTGAATGGTTAAAAAACCTGAGCCACGTTCGCTATGGCCGTCTTGAAAAGCGGTTTACAGAAAATATGAATCATCATATAGTTGATATGGTAGAAAATCTGACCGGCAAGACCATCTCGCCCATAGAAAGAGATTTTATTATTCATGGAGCGGATGAAGTTGACCTGGTAAGGAGTGGGCTGGAAGAAACCATGATCACAGCTACCCGGGAAATCGTGGATGTTTGGCAAAAAACGCCTGCAATTCCGGATTTGCGTACTGCGGCGTATGTAGTTGCCATCAACAAGGTGGGCACTTCCTATGCGGAATTAGGAATTTTCCCTTAATAATAATTTTCATTTTCTTTCCGTGGCCACGCTTAAAATCAGACCTGTTAAATTCTTTTTGAAAAAAGAAAATAACTTACCTTTGCCGCCCAAATTAAAATTTTTATTCACCGTTTTTTAAAAACAGCTAAAAACACGATTAATGCAGAATTACGAATTGATGGTGATTTTTACCCCTGTACTTTCTGAGGAAGAATTCAAAGCTGCTCAGAATAAGTTTACTTCGTTAGTAACTGAAAACGAAGGAGAGGTAGTACATGAAAATGCCTGGGGATTAAAATCACTGGCGTACCCTATCCAGAAAAAAACAACCGGTCTGTACTGGGTTCTGGAATACAAGGCGCCAACCGACTTCAATGAAAAGCTGAAAACACAGCTTTTGCGCGATGAATCAGTTATTCGCCACCTATTCACTGCACTCGACAAATACGCCGTCGAGTACAATGCTAAAAAGAGAAATGGCGTATCAACAGGAATTGAAAAAGCGGAGGTAATCAATGGCTAAAGCAAATGAAATAAAATACCTGACAGCAATCAAAGCTGAAAAGCGGCCTAAAAAATATTGCCGTTTTAAAAAATTAGGCATTAAATATATCGATTATAAAGATGCTGACTTTTTGAAAAAATTTCTGAATGAACAGGGAAAGTTACTTCCCCGCCGAATCACCGGCAATTCATTGAAATACCAACGTAAGGTAAGCGATGCAGTAAAGAAAGCCCGTCAAATGGCCATTCTTCCTTATGTTACTGACCTGATGAAATAATTTTTTTAACCACCCTAATCCGCCAATGGGCGGAGAAAGGCTGCCAGGCGCAGTTTGGGTAAAAATGCAAAACAAATGCAGGTAATATTAATACAAGACGTAAACAATCTCGGTGGAGCGCACGAACTGGTAACAGTAAAAGACGGTTACGGGCGTAATTATCTTATCCCCCAAAAATTTGCCGTTGAAGCCAGCCCTTCCAATCTTAAAAAGTTAGGAGAGCGACAAAAGCAAATCGCCAAGAAAGAAGAAAAGCTTCTTGCTGAAATCAATAGTGTCGTAACGGTTTTACAGGAATCACCATTAAAAATTGGC
>JBIQMJ010000473.1:0-2715 GCA_044463445.1 Segetibacter koreensis | reverse complement strand
AGGATGGCGGCATAAACAGCCAGGAAATAAAAACTGGAAGTCCATCCGAAATGCACTTGCAGAAAACCACCCAGGAACGGAGCAACGATGGGCGCTGCGCCCCACACAATGGTCAATAACGCTGTATAGCTTTGCTGTTGCCTGCCTGAATAAACGTCTACAAAAAAAGTTCTTTTTCCTACGGCAATAAAAGAAACGCAAAGGCCCTGAAGAATACGGCAGGCATCTAACAGAAATAAATTCCTCGTAAGTATAATCAGGATATTCGAAAGAATGAATAATATCAGCGCAATGATAACGGGCTTGTAGCGGCCGAAACTATCCATCAGGCTGCCTGCAAAAAATTGACCTACTCCATAGCTGATGAGGAAAACAGATAAGGTTAACTGAATCTGGGCAGGCGTGGCATGGAAAACCCGAACCATTTCGGGGAAAGAAGGAAGATATAAATCAGTAGCAAATCCGGATAGCGGAACTAACCCAAAAGCAGCTATGGAAGCGGCTTTGCGATTAGACATATTTATGTGTTTCATCTATAAAAATAGAAAGTGCGATAATAATAGAATTGGTAAAATTAAATGAATTCAATAAACCGGCTGTGGGAAATAAAATCAAGAAATGCAGCAAATAAAAATCGCTGATATTTGTTGCTTTACTGTGAATACATTTTCCAATGAAGCAAAAACTATTTTTTTTTCTCACAATTTTTTTATTTTTTTCATCAGGAAGCTTTTCTCAAAATCAAAAAATAAAAGTCGCCTGCATTGGCAATTCTGTTACTTTCGGTTACGGTTTAAAAAGTCCCTCAATCGAATCTTATCCTTCGCAATTGCAAAAAATGTTAGGTGAAAAATATGAGGTAAAAAACTTTGGGCACAGCGGTGCAACGCTTTTGCGAAAAGGACATAATCCATATTTCAAGACAAAAGAATTTACAGAAGCGATTAAATTAATTCCTGATGTTGCCATCATTCATTTGGGGCTGAATGATACCGATCCAAGAGATTGGAATAATTATGGCAATGATTTTCGGGGTGATTATTCGTGGCTGATAGATACTTTGCGAAATGCAAATCCTGAGGTCAAAATATATATCTGTTTGATGACGCCCATCTTTAATGATCATCCACGTTTTCGTTCGGGAACAAGAGATTGGTATTGGAAAATTCAAAAGCTTATTCCTGAAATTGCAAAAGTGAATCGCACCGGTTTGATTGATTTGCATACACCTTTTTATTTTCATCCCAATTTATTTCCTGATGCTTTGCATCCGAATAAAGAAGGCGCCGTCATTCTCGCAAAGACCGTGTATGGTGCTGTCACAGGCGATTACGGCGAATTACAAATGCCGAGGGTTTTTGCAAATGACATGATTTTGCAACGCAATAAACCGATTCCCTTTTTTGGTACTGCAAATGCGAACGAAGAGATAACTGTTTCTTTCAGTAAACAAACCTCGTCCACGGGCAGGCAGGTAAAAAAGACGAGATCTGATTCTGATGGGAAATGGAAAGTGATTTTTGATGCGTTGCCGGCAGGCGGTCCTTACACACTATCGGTAAAATCGAAAGACAAAAAAATCGAGTTCAACAATATTTTAATAGGCGATGTATGGTTGTGTTCGGGGCAATCGAATATGTTGTTCCGATTGAACCAGGCTTATGAAGGAAAAGCGGCAATTGCGAAAGCAACGAACAAAAATATTCGGCTTTTTCAATTTAATGCGATCCAGGAAACGGATGACGTGGCGTGGAATTCAGCCGTTTTGGATAAAACCAACGAGCTTAAATATTTTAGCGGGAACTGGCAACAATGCAATCCTCAATCGGCTGCAACTTTTTCGGCCATTGGTTATTTTTTTGGACAAAAAATCCAGCGGGAAGAAAATGTTCCGATTGGATTAATTGAAGTAGCCGTTGGCGGCGCGCCGATAGTTTCATTCATCGACCGGCACACAATGAAGTTTGACAATTACCTTGTGGATGAATTATATAACTGGAGAAAGTCTGATTTTATCATGCCGTGGGTAAGAGAACGCGCAGCAAAAAATTTAGAAAATTCTACCGATCCGCGGCAGCGTCATCCTTACGAACCTTGTTATAATTATGAAGCAGGAATATCGAAACTCATCAATACGCCCATCAAAGGAATCCTTTGGTACCAGGGAGCAAGCGATGCGCACAATATTGACTTATATAAATACAACTTTGAAAAATTAATTTCTTCATGGAGAAATTTATGGAA
The DNA here is from genome assembly GCA_044463445.1 of Segetibacter koreensis. Classification (GTDB taxonomy): domain Bacteria; phylum Bacteroidota; class Bacteroidia; order Chitinophagales; family Chitinophagaceae; genus Ginsengibacter; species Ginsengibacter koreensis_A. The sequence continues at coordinate 471 of JBIQMJ010000473.1, read as the reverse complement.
AGAAAATTTGCCGTTTTATTTTGTACAACTCTCTTCCATTGACCGCCCCTCATGGCCTTATTTCAGAGATATGCAACGAAAAGTTTCTTTAAAAATTCCAAATACTTTCATGGCCGTTTCCAGTGATTTTGGTGATTCATTAAATGTGCATCCGACGCACAAACAGCCTCTGGGAGAGCGTTTGGCGTTGCTTGCATTGAAAAATAGTTATCATAAAAATGTGGTTGCCGACGGGTCTGAGGTGAAAAGTATTTCTCAAAATGGAAAAGAGATTACTATCACTTTTTCAAAAGCAAAAAAAATAAAAACGCGCGATAATCAGCAATTAACGGGCTTTGAAGTAATGAATGAAAAGGGAGAAATTTTTTCACCAAAAGAGGAAATAAAAAGCAATCGGGTGATTTTGTTTTTAAATAAAAAAGAAAAAATTATTAAAGTACTATATGGCTTCAAACCTTTTACCAGGGCGAA
>JBIQMJ010000472.1:0-2719 GCA_044463445.1 Segetibacter koreensis | reverse complement strand
TTTTTTTATTTGGACATTCTAACAATAGCAGGGAGAAGTATCTATTAGATATCGTAATTTTAGATGTCGTAATTTCCATTTTGAGATTTTATAAAAATGATGAGAATAAGCAAAATTATCAAAAGCGAAAAACTAATTATTAAATATAAATAAAAGATAGTATTCAATTTCTTATAACTGTGTCTATCCTTTAAAATTACCTTATTGTATTCTTTAATCAATTCATCAGAGCTATTTTGTGATATTAATATTGTTTGAAGAAAAAACAAAAGTATATACACCAAAACACAGACCCATTTGTTTAAGGGTGTATGATGATTTAAGATACTCAGAAAGAACAAAATTGATAAGAGGTTTATACATGGAAGAGCCGATAATAATGCAAAAGCAGAAATGCGTAGAGTATCCTTATCTTTTTTCCCATTTGTATTATACCAATAATACATTCTACAATACAATTTTTTATATAAGTTCATACTAATTGTTTTTATTCTTCATCAATACTTTCCTGAATAGATTTACCAGAATAGGATTTCCATCCCATATCTGCCAGAAAATATGTTCCACCTACTATCCATCCCCAACCCGGAGCTAAGGAAACTATACTGACAACGGTTTCTATTCCCCGACCAATTGAAGGATGTTCTCCTAACTGATATACATTATATAGTACAGCCGCTCCCCCCAAAGCTCTGCCAGCACCTTCAACCGTTACACCTTTTATCAGCTTTGCTTTGTCTAAATCTATAATTGCGCTTTCAGTACCAGATAATATATTTGCTAATTTTTGAGAGCCTTTTATGGATTGTACTGTCAAATCTTTGGATAAAACAGAAAGGTCAGCAATAGTATGTGCCGTTCCCAATCCATTGTCTTCACTTCCTTCCGAATTAGAGGGGAAAGAAGAATTAGATCTGGATGTGTAGTATGTGTAGTAATTATTATCACTAGGTTTATTAATAATCACTTCATTTAATGCTACTACTTCTACATGGCCATGATTGTCATGAAAAAAATTGTGGTCGGGGTCCGCAGGTATTTGCCCTCCAAATCCCCAACCTCCACCCCCACTGCCACCTCCTCCATTTGTAGCAACCATATAATTAAATTCGTCCTCATAGCTATATGGTACACTTTCTAAACCCGAAATACCATGCAACACTCCAGGTGTATGCCAAGTATTTCCCCACCTATCCATATACCTTTCTGGTTCTCCGCCGTAATTTGCTTGTAAGCCAGTCGGATCATTATAGCTTATAGGGTTATCATTTCCAAACTGGTAGACATTAAATCCAATGGTGCTTTCCGCCAAGGCATCCACCCCACTAAACCTTCCTATTTGTGGATCATACTGTCTGTAAAAAGTAGAATATAAATTTACCCCAAAATCTTCTTCTATCTCTGAGCCGCCATTAAACTTATTTTTACTGTCCAGCTTCATCATTGCTTTATCGCTTATCCCCGCCATCTCTAATCCAAAAGGATAATAGCTTTGTTCCTGCAAGAGCGGCCCTGTATAATGCTTTATGATCAGATCATCAAAATATACATTCTGTGGACTTTGGTTGCTTACATAAATGTAAAGATAGCCGTTCTTTGCAATTGTTTGTAAAGGGGCTGCCAAAGCTTATTTGCTGCTTCCCGCCTGTACCTGCATGGCTCCCATGTTCCCTGCCACATACTTAAACTGGTCATCAAGAAGTACCCAGTTAAGATAAGCTTTTGGCAATGATGAGTTGTAGGTTCTAACTATTCCGGTTCGTGCAGACACTAACCGTGGAGATGTAATTTTAATTTATTCATCGCCTCATAAATATTTTTATCTTCCTTAAAATTAATTGAAGTGTCAATGTAATTAAATTGTAACTTTTCTATGATCTTATTAACCCAACTATTAAATTTTTTAAAAGCTATGGGTGGGGGTAAGCTGTCAAAATCAAAATATTGGTTCTCATCAGAATAATCTATATAAAGTGAGAATTTTGCTTTATCGGGATTAGAGGCCTCAATTGAGTCTGGTTTTGATGGATGAAAAACTGAAGAATTAACACTTATCACGAACGCGTTAATAATGGATCTGTCAGAATCTGAAAGAATTGAATAAAATACAGTATCATTATTAAAATGTGAATATTTCTTTAAGAAAACAGTATTACTTTGTGAAAATAAAATTGAAAAATATCTGGAGTTTGACGGATCCTGAAAAGAAAATTGCAAACTCTCAAACTTTGTTAGTTCATTACCCTTTCTGAATGGAGAACATCCAGTAAACAAGTATAATTGAAATGCGATAAAGAATATTAAAGTGCTGGTTTTTTTTATAATAAATTTATTTTCAGTTGTCATTTTTCTTTTGTTACTTTTTAGAATTTAAAAGCCAGGGATCGGAACTCCAGGAGCTAATGGTATAAATGCTGGAGACATCATAAGCATTTTTTCAATGGTCGACGGCGTCCAACTTTGAGTCTGTAAAATAGCGATGTGATTATCATTATTTGTATTGCCCCAACTTATACTATAGGAACCATCAGTACTTATGAGGGTTGAAGTGTAGAAAGTACCGTTCACAACTATACCAGTTTCTACATCAGTCTGCGTTACAAGGGTAGAAATAACTCCCTGAACTGTTATAGATCCAGAAATCTTTATTTTTATCCAAGGTAAATCCACTATCCACTTTTCTGCTTTCTCCAGGATGCTCAATGATTGTCTTTAAAAT
>JBIQMJ010000471.1:0-2732 GCA_044463445.1 Segetibacter koreensis | reverse complement strand
TGAAAAATTATGCAGCCAGAGGTTATGAACCTGCGAGCCACACTGTTACTCATGCGCACCTGGCGATTTTGGACAGCGCCAACATGGGATATGAATTGAGAAAAAGTAAGGATGATATTTTAAAACACCTCGGCCCGAAATATACTTTTTCTGCGGAAGTTCCTTTTGGTATAGAAGATAAAAGAGTGATGAAATTTGGTTTCCCGATCTATGACGCGCTGCGCAATTCAATGCCCGAGCGTTGGATGGAGGAGATCAACCGAGGCTACAAAGAGCAACCCGGAAATTCAACCAAAGAATATGTGCAATGGCAAAGAGGTCCTTTGTCAAAAACGCCAATGGAATTGATGAAATCATGGATCGATACGTCGCTGGCGCATGACAACATCTGGCTGGTATTGGTTTTTCACGGAATTGATGATATCGGATGGGAGCCAACACCGCATGAAAAACTACAGGAATATTTTGAATACATCAAATCAAAAGAGAACGATATTTGGGTAGCAACTTTTGGTGATGTAGCGGGGTATGTAAGAGAAAGGATGAGCGCCAAAGTGAAAACGAATAGTGAAAAAAATAAACTAACTGTTGATCTTACTCATGCCCTCGATTCTAAAATCTATGATTTGCCTTTGACTTTGAAAACGTATGTTTCGCCGGATTGGAAAAATGTTTTGGTAAAACAAAATGGCAAGGAGCAAAATCTTGTTGCTCAAAAAGATGCCGCCGGAAATTTTGTTTTGTATAAGGCGACTCCGAATGAAGGAGCGATAACGATTGTGAAAAAATAAAAAGTAGTTTATCAATTCAGCAAAACTGAATTTTTCATACAGATTGTTTTGCATATTTTTTAGATTTTCTCTTATCGGTCCTGCTTCTTTCCTCTTTCAGTTTTTTAATAAATGCACTGACGGAATGTTGCTCCTCTTTTGTTAGCGGCTTACCTTGGGCACCGATAAAATCAACATCTAATTTTTTTGTTGCGGTTCTCATATCTACGAATTTACAAATAATACTACTTTCTTTTCTCCTCAAATCTCAAAACATAAATCCCGATTATTCCTTCCTTTACTGCCCTTTATAATTTTTGTTACAACACAAAAGAATTTTTATTTCTACTTTTATACGAAATAACGTATTAGTAGGTAAACCTGGTTTTAAGAATCTTTCTAAAATCCAAAATCTTTTTCTCATGCAAAAATATACCGGCACCGTATTCATTCTATCTTTGATCATGGCCTCACATGTTTCTTTTTCTCAGAATAGTTGGAGTGTTAAGAACACTGAATTTGGAGGTCATTGGCAAATCCAATCTTCTAATAAAGTGAAAGCGAATGATGAAGAAATTTCTACTATAAAATTTCATCCACAAAACTGGTATGCCGCTAAAGTTCCCAACAGCACTTTAGGTTCGTTGGTGGATGCCGGCGTTTTTAAAAATGTTTTTTACAATCGTAATCTTGAAAAAATTCCTGACAGTTTGTTCGAAGTGCCGTGGTGGTACCGCCGCACGTTTAATATCGAAAAAATAAATCCGGGGCAGGTATATCGTCTGCGTTTCAATGGCATCAGCTATTACGCTGACATTTGGCTGAATGGGAAAAAAGTCGCTTCGGGCGACACAGTAAAAGGAAGTTTCCGCCAGTTTGTTTTTGATGTAACGCCATTTATTAAAAAAGGTGAAAACGTACTGGCAGTGAAGATTACACAAGGACAGCCTGCTGATCTCAACATCGGTTTTGTGGACTGGAATCCGGAACCTGCCGATAATCATATGGGCATATGGCGCGATGTGCATTTCATGGAAAGCGGCCCTGTGGCAATTGAAAATCCTTTTGTGATTACGGATGTAGATACTGCCACGCTTGATCATGCAAATGTGACTTTGAAAATTACTTTGCAGAATTTTTCGGATAAAAAAATAAATGGTGTTTTAAAAACCTACATTGAAAACAACATTGATCTTTCAAAAAATGTTTCTTTAGATCCTCATGAAACCAAAGAGGTGACTCTCACTCCTGAAGAGTTTCATCAACTTTCAATGGATCATCCCAAATTGTGGTGGACACACGATTTAGGCAAACCGAATTTGTATTCTTTAGAAATCAATTTCGACATCAACAACCAGGTCTCTGACAGCAAAAAAATAAAGTTTGGTATTCGTTCCGTTTCCGGTTATATGACCGACAGGGGTTTTCGCGCCTATCGTTTGAATGGAAAAAAGATTTTGATAAAAGGTGGTGGCTGGACAGACCCAATGTTGCTGAATGCGACACCGGAGTATGAACGCGCCGGAATTGATTATGCAGTTCACATGAACCTGAATGCGATTCGCATGGAAGGATTTTGGGGATCAGATGAACATTTGTATAACCTGTGTGATGAAAAAGGAATTTTGGTAATGGTTGGCTTCAGTTGCCAATGGGAATGGAAAGGAATTTTTGGTGGAAATTATGAAGACAAATATGGCTGCATCGTCACGCCCGATCAGATTGATGTTGCTGCAAAATCATGGAATGACCAGGTCGTTTGGTTAAGAAATCATCCGAGTATTTTTCTGTGGTTGTATGGAAGTGATAAATGGCCGCGTCCCGAATTGGAAACTAAATACCTGGCGGTTTTAAAAGACCAGGATCCAACACGTCCTTATGCGCAGTCTGCCAAAGAATGGACGAGTGAAATCACCGGCAAAACAGGAATGAAAATGCGCGGCCCTTATGATTATGTTCCGC
>JBIQMJ010000470.1:0-2738 GCA_044463445.1 Segetibacter koreensis | reverse complement strand
GGCGTATCTCCACGTACCATTCTTCCGTAATATTCAATTTCGGTTTTCACCAGTAACCGGTAATATCCCACACTATCATACGTGGCATTGGAAGTGCCTGCTACTTTTTCTATTTCCTCAATTGTTTTTTTCCCGCTTATCAGATCGTCAAGAAAAGGAAAATAAAAAAGAGCCCGGTTTTGCGTGCTCAGTTTTACCACCATTTTTATTCTCGGGTCATCTATTTCCCGAATCAACTTTCCCTGCGGGCTATGGGCTGATTGGGCATAAGTATATAATTGGCTGGGGCTGTTATTAAAAGCATCGATTATTAATGAATCAGCGAAAGGCTCATTTACATAAGGCGCCAGATTTTGGAGAATTTTGTCGGGATTGAGAATGCAAAATTTCCGGAACAAGGCAATTTTGCTTTCCTGGTAACCGGGATTATCCACAAAAATAGAGGCATTAATTATCCCTACTTCATAAGGCACTTCTTTTATCAGTGGAGTCATGTTTTCCCCTTTTATATTGGCAGTCACAATCTCATCAAAATTTTCTACCAGCAAGGGAGCCAGTGATGGATTGATCTTATGTGTTTTCCATGCCAAAATAAAATCTTTTAAAAGATCTTCTACATAGCGCAGGTATCTTACTTTATCATTATTGGTGGGGATTGAATTATCAATTTCAATTTCGTTCCTGAGTACATTTATTTTCCGGATCAAAGCATCCGTTACCTGAATGTTCACATCAGGATTAGGGCTTACTTTCACCAAACCATCCAACCGGCCATCGGCCCTGTCAGCAAGCTTTTGTTGGTCCTTGATCCTGTCATGAAATATACGGCGGCTAATAGGAATATTGGTAGTGTCGTTCGCGGCAGCGGTAAAAGGTTGAAAAGCAATTACAAGAAAAATAAATAATAAAAACCTCATGTTCATCTTTAGGTTAATAAAGCAAAAGTACTTCCAATAATCAAATTTAATTAAACATTAGGTTGAAGGGGGTTTTGATCCATAAAATTAATTGTATCCTCTCATGTATTAACCTTTTGTTAGGAAGTCAGAAAACAAGCAATGAAAATTATCCTAATAAAGACAGATAGAATAAATTTTCTAAGAGAACGTTTAAACAATTTAACAATTTAGCCTTTAAACAAATACCTGATTAGGGATTACATTTGAAAATAAATTTAGATTCTATGAAATATTTAATGCCTTTCACTATTTTGATTTTTATAGCATTCTCTACTTCAGCTCAGAAAGATTCGACCAATAAACTGGATGGCCTTTTTAAGAAGGCAAATTCCTTGATTTCAAAATCAACTTCAAACGGCAGCAATTTATCTTCTGATGAGATTGTCTCCGGGTTGAAAGAAGCCCTTTCGCTGGGTGCACAAAAAAGTACTGATAAGCTCTCAGCGGCAGACGGATTTTTTAAAGATGCCGCGGTGAAAATTTTGTTGCCAAAACCAGTTCGGGATATTGAAAATAAAATGAGAATGCTGGGCATGGGAAAATTAGTGGACAAGGCAGTTCTGAGTATGAACCGCGCCGCAGAAGACGCCTCCAAATCTGCAGCTCCTATTTTTCTTTCTGCAATAAAAAAAATGACCGTGACAGACGCTTTACATATTTTGCGGGGAACCGATACAGCGGCCACGGTTTATTTAAGAAAAACCACCAGTCCCGAATTAACCAATGCATTTAAACCGATTATTGAAGAATCTTTGAAAAAGACAGATGCCACCAAATATTGGAAAGACGTTTTTACGGCTTACAACCGTTTTTCTTCAACCCCTGTGGATACAGATATAAATAGTTATGTAACACAAAAATCCCTCGATGGAATCTTTTACTATGTAGCGAAAGAAGAAATAAATATTCGTGAGAATCCGGCGGGCAGGGTTACCGATATTTTGAAAAAAGTGTTTGCCAGGTAGCACTTTTTTCAATAAAATAGAAATAATGATTTTTTGTTCTTTCATTGGAAATAAAGGCCTGCATAGGATTTTAGTTCAATGATAATCCGGCAATCTTAAGAGTTCACAGTAAGGTATTAAGACAAGTAATTTAGTGCTCCCTCATTTTTTCTTATAATAAAAATTAAATTTGCCAAAAATAAAATCTACCTGGTTAAACGTATAAGGCAGTAAATAAACATTAAACAAGAAAAACAATAATTAAAATGAGCTACATCGCAAGCATTCATGCACGCCAGATTTTAGACAGCCGTGGTAATCCTACAATAGAAGTAGATGTCCTAACAGAAAACGAATATCTTGGCAGGGCTGCCGTTCCTTCAGGGGCCAGCACCGGCATTCATGAAGCAGTTGAACTTCGTGATAATGATAAAAAAGTGTACAGCGGGAAGGGCGTTCTTATGGCTGTTAATAATGTAAATACTATAATAGCTGATGAATTAATAGGCTGGGATATTGCAGACCAAACAGGGATTGATGCCAAAATGATAGCCATCGATGGCACAGAAAATAAAAGCAAATTAGGCGCTAATGCAATTTTAGCGGTAAGCCTCGCTGTGGCAAAAGCTGCTGCCCTGGAAGCAAATCTTCCTCTTTATAGATACATTGGAGGAACTAATGCTAAAATTCTGCCGATTCCGATGATGAATATCTTAAACGGAGGAGCTCATGCTGACAATAAAATCGATTTTCAGGAATTTATGGTAATGCCAATCGGGGCTTCTTCTTATAGCGAAGCCCTGCGCTGGGGTGTAGAAATATTTCATTCTTTAAA
>JBIQMJ010000469.1:0-2758 GCA_044463445.1 Segetibacter koreensis | reverse complement strand
AGGAGTTGAAAAAAGACCATTCCTCTTATCCACGTAACAGGAATATTGCCAACGTTTTCTTTAAAGCCGGTTATATAGAATCCTGGGGTCGAGGTATCAATAAAATTATTGATACCTGCAGAGAAGCTGGTTTGCCTGAACCCTTAATAGAAGAAGAGCAAGCGGGATTTGGCTTAACGTTCCTGAAGGATATTTACACCGAGGAAATATTAAAAGATTACGGGCTTGAAAACCGCCATATAAGGGCTTTGCTATTCATAAAAGAAAACAACCGAATTACTAATAAACAATATCAGGAGCTATTTAATGTGTCAAAGCGTACGGCTACTTATGACCTTCAATTTTTAATACAACGAGAGCTAATTTCTAAAGTTGGTTCAACAGGAAAAGGTACACACTATATTCTGCTAAGGGGCAATAAAGGGGCAATTGATACAGTAAAGGGGCAACAATGAGGCAATCAACATCTATTTAATTGATTTTTAGACGATTAGCGACATATTTTTTGCATATTATGCCGCTAAAATGTCAACCAAAAGCTTCAAGTCCGCCTCCAAAAAGTTCGAATTTTGTACCAGTGGGGTCACATAAAGCTTCAGGAAAAACCCGAAGTAAATTTATGGCCTTTACGTATATATTATATTCTGCAAAAGTAGATAAGTACTATGTGGGAGCCTGCACTGATATGGCCAGGAGATTAAAACAACACAATTGTGGTCAATCGAAATTTACTTCAACAGGAATACCGTGGGTTGTAAAATATACAGAAACATTTGACACATTAGAACAGGCAAAAAAGCGAGAACTGTATATAAAAAGAATGAAATCGAGAAAGTATATTGAGAATTTATTTAAATAGCTCAGTTGGTAGCGCATCCCGATTTTAATCGGGAGGGTCTAGGGTTCGAGTCCCTACAGGGTCACCTCTTGGGACAAGTCAAAAATAGAATGACTTGTCCCTTTTTTTACGCTCATTAATTTACTGTCTATCAATGAGATAAGATTAATTGCTTCATTGACACGCTGAGTTCGATATTGAAATCCGTCAAACGTCAATTTTTCAGGGAACATTGAACTCACCACTTTTCTCTTTTGTATTACCGTGCCTTTTTCATACAATACATCTAATTGGGACATCGTACTTATCGCTTTATCCCATAAAGGGGCAATATGAGAGGTATCTGTGGCGGTCGCGGTAAGTTTTACTTCCAGTCGGTTAATAGTCTTTTCACTTTCTGATTTAATTATACGATAGTCATCTGCATCTAAATCACCTGTTAGCAGTAGTTCCCTCGCTTTTGATAACTTATTATTTGTTGCATCAATTTGAATGCGCAGTTGTTTCATATCGTTCCAGTGTAATCGTGTTTTAGCTTCATAAACTGTAAGAATGACTTCTTTATACAGTTGCAGTTTAGGAAGTGGTCTAACATATTTTCTTATTTCACCTACGATATCGCTGTTCTCTTTATTAGCATTGAACCGTATTCCACAAGAAGAGCTGCAATGATAATAGTGATAATATTTGCCCATTTTTCCTTTGGAGGCACTTCCTGTTAATACCCTTCCACATTTGGGGCATATTAAAAAGCCCCGTAATGGAATATTATCGTCCACGGCTAATTTTGCTCTCTGTACCTTTTTACGTCCGTTTAATACATCTTGAACCTCATAAAATAACGCTTCAGATATTAATGGTTCATGTTGCCCTTGTACAAGTCTACTTTCTTCATCTTTAAACTTAGGAATAAATATTTTTCCACAATACAATGGATTACGGATGGCTATCCGAAAATTATTCTTACTACCCCTAGTCAATCCTTTTCCTCTTGCTAATTTCCATATCTGTTCTGTATTTAATCTACCTGATGCTAATTCCTCAAAAGCCCATTTAAGGATGTCAGCCTCTTGTTCCTTTGGAGCTATATATTTCTTTCCGCTTTCACTTATTTTGTTGACATAACCTAAAGGGGCTGTTCCCATATAACGACCTTCTTTTTTTGCTCGTCTCATTCCGTGAAATACATTCAATGCCCTTCTATCATTTTCCACTTCCGGAGCAGCAAGATAAAACGCAAGCATCATTTTATTTTCAGAAATAGATAAATCAAGTGGCTGTTCAACTGCCTGCGGTTCTACTCCTAATCGCCGCAGAGTGCTTATCATTTGATAAGCATCTCCTGCATTTCGGCTAAACCTGTCCCATTTAGTGAATAAGACAAGGTCTGAATGGCCTCGATGTTTGCGCAAGTCATTTAATAATTTTGTCCACGCTGGCCGGTTAAATGTTTTTGCTGAATGGTCTTCATATATTACTTTCCTTACCTGTATAGCATTTATTTCGCAATATTTACGCAGCCTTTCTTCCTGATCCCTCTGTGAATAACCTTTGTCTGCTTGTTCATCCGTGCTAACCCGAATATATAAATCTGCAATCTTCATATCATTAAAATATTATGAGTAAACTGGTAAAATTGGTAGTGTAAATTTACTAAATTAATTCGGGGTTACTGAGATATTGGTCAACAACAATTTCCGCCATTTGGTACATAAATTCGAGTATAACCTTCGCTTGTTCGATGGTAACTTCGACACCATCATCTCTTAAAAGTTCTATTGCTTTTTCAGGAGAAATCCTTTTTACTTCAGCACCTCCCATTTCACATCTCCTTTTTAATAGCAAAAGCCCATTAGCGCTTGTGCTAAAATTTAAAATCAGTTTCTATTCATAATCACTCCTTTCGATAAAATAAATCTT
>JBIQMJ010000468.1:0-2775 GCA_044463445.1 Segetibacter koreensis | reverse complement strand
TTCCTCTTCATTCGCAGTATCACTGGCAAAAAAATACAACAGCCGTTTGCACATCCTTCATATCACCACCGCAAAAGAGCTGGAATTATTTACCAATTCAATTCCTTTAAAAGAGAAAAGAATCACCGCAGAAGTGTGTGTTCATCATTTGCATTTTACTGCAGATGATTATGAACGCCTTGGCTACCTGATTAAATGCAATCCGGCCATCAAGGCGTCTGAAAATAAAGAATTCCTTTGGAAAGGCTTGCTGGATAATCATTTGGACGTGATTGCTACAGACCATGCACCGCATACTTTTGAGGAAAAAGAAGGTCCTTATGAAAACGCACGCGCAGGATTGCCTTTGGTTCAGCATCCATTGCTTTTGATGTTGCATTATTATAAAAAAGGAAAATTGTCTTTGGAAAAAATTGCTGAAAAAATGAGCCATGCCGTTGCGGATTGCTTTAATATAAAAGAACGGGGCTATATCCGCGAAGGTTATTATGCTGATTTGGTAATGGTTGACCTGAATCAAACAACAACAGTAACAAAAGAAAATATTTTATACAAATGCGGTTGGAGTCCATTAGAAGGAACCACATTTCCTGCAACCATTATGAATACTTTCGTAAATGGAAATTGCGTATTTGCAAATGAGGCTGGCGAGAGGGATTTATGGAATATAACTTTTGATGAATCTAACAAAGGTGAAAGATTATTATTTACTGTTTAATATATGATACAGTAAAACAATAAATAGATAACTTTTTTATTTTGAAAGCTGCGTTCTCAAAAAAAAATTATTAAATGGAAACAGATAAGACCACGCTAAATGACCTTTCAATTTTTGACAGTGAAAATGAATTTTCTGTTTTCAATAAATTAAATCTTACACGCACAACGGGTGGCCGTGAAAAGTTGCGTTATATTTTTAATCACTCTTTAAGTGATATTGATTCAATTAAAAATGTCCAGGAAACTTTAAAACTAATTCTTGAAAAACAAGTACAGTGGCCGCTTTTAGTGAGCAACGGTACCGTGTTGATGATTTACAAATTTTATGAAAGTACAATAGATGATCCGCCATCAAGGCCTACGCCCATAACTGCTACAGTATATAAATTATTACATGGCCCTGATTTTTCGCTGATAAAATATTCTATTGGTCATGCCTTCGATTTTATAAAGGGAATGAAACAAATTGTTTCGGTTTTTTTGAACGATAAAGCGCCATTGAATTTAAAAAGACTTTTAGATAAAGCGGAAGTTTTGATATTAAGATCTCAATTTCAGATTGTTTTTGACAAAGAAAAAGCGGAAGATCTTTCTACCACACAAATGCTGTCCTTCGGCTATTATATCCGATACCATTACAAACAAAACTTTTTTGAACTGATCGATATTTATTCGCAGTTGGATGCCTGGTATGGAATGGCTATGGCAGTGAAAGAATTTAAACTGGCATTTCCTGTTTTCATTTTTTCTGAGGAACCGGCTCTGGATGCAAAAAATTTATATCATATTTTATTAAAAGATCCTGTAGCCTATGACGTTGCTTTGAACCAGAATCATAATTTTATTTTTTTGACAGGCGCCAACATGGCTGGCAAAAGTACCTTTATAAAAGCCGTAGGCAGCGCCGCCTTCCTGGCCCATATTGGGATGGGTGTACCTGCAGAATCGATGCGGCTTTCTTTGTTCGATGGCTTGCTGAGCAACATCAATGTAGTAGATAATATTTCAAAAGGTGAAAGTTTTTTTTATAACGAAGTACAACGGGTTAAGAACACTATCATCAAAGTGAATGACAAAAGAAAATGGTTGATTCTCATTGATGAATTATTTAAAGGAACCAATGTGGAAGATGCGATGAAATGCAGCACAGTAGTGGTAGAAGGCCTTATCAGGATAAAGCGTTCATTATTTATTCTGTCCACTCATCTTTATGAAATAAGTGAAAACCTGAAAGGCTATCCCAATATTGATTTCAAATATTTTGAAACAGAAGTAACTGATGAAAAACTCATCTTCAATTACAAATTAAAAGACGGTGTAAGCAGCGACCGGCTCGGCTATCTGATTTTGAAAAGAGAAAAAGTAATTGATTTGCTGGAAAATCTCTGATTTTTTTTAATTCTCTTTTTTATGGAAATGTTTTTCAGTAATTTCATTTCCACTAATCAATCTCACGCATGTTAGTCAAAACTTTCGGCAGCGCTGTTTATGGAGTTGAAGCCATTACCATCACGGTTGAAGTAAATGTGAGCTCGGGGAAATATACCACCATTGTGGGCCTCGCAGATAATGCAGTGAAGGAAAGCCTTGAGCGCATGGAAAGTGCGATCAAAGCGAACGGCTATCATTTTCCAAGAACAAAAGTAGTAGTGAATCTTGCTCCTGCTGATATCCGCAAAAGCGGTACGGCATTCGATTTGCCTATTGCCATGGCCACTTTGGGAGCGAGTGAACAATTGGAAAACGCAGAGAAACTAACTGATTATGTCATCATGGGCGAGCTGAGCCTTGATGGAACTATCCGCCCCATAAAAGGAGCGTTGCCCATTGCGATTCAGGCGAGAAAAGAAAATTTTAAAGGATTGATCCTTCCTAAAGAAAATGCACGAGAAGCTGCAATGGTAAACAGGTTGAACGTGTATGGCGTAAGCCACATTAATGAGGTAATTGATTTTTTTATTGATGAAAATTCGATCCGGCCCACCATCGTAAATACGCGCGAAGAATTTGCCAATGCGCAAAGTGATTTTGAAATAGATTTTTGTGATGTAAAAG
>JBIQMJ010000467.1:0-2776 GCA_044463445.1 Segetibacter koreensis | reverse complement strand
GATAATATTCTTTAATTTTTAAAGAAAAAGTCAAGGGGCCATAATCTACACTCACACTGTTTTTATTTTCTGTCCATAATTGTAATGCAAGATGCATGGGTAATGTCAGTTCGATCACATCACCCTGTTTCCATTTATTTTCAAGGCGTATATAAGAACTCGCTGTTGCATTTACATTCACAGGGGTTCCGTTGACCGCAACTTTTGCATCCTTACACCAGCGCGGAATCCGCAGGTACAATGGAAAATTTACCGGTGACGAAGTACTTACTTCTATTTTTATATTTTCATCAAAAGGATAATGAGTAATTTGTTTTAGTGTTACTGTTTTTCCTTTTTTATCCCCCACTCTCGCTGTTACTTCACTACTGTTGTACATCATAGCAGCGATTCCATTATCAGGTGTTGCCATCCACAAATGCTCTTCGTAATAAGGCCAGCCCTGCGAATGATTGTGCTGGCAACAACGACTGCTGAATGGATTCATAGTTAAAAAAGGGCCGGCATTTTCAATTCCCGGCGAATGATTTTTATCATCACTAATGACCATGTTGGGAGCAGTAAGATAACGCAACCCCCTGAAATCCGGCATCACAGCAGCAGGATAAGTATTGAAAGCCACATCTTCGCAATTATCGGCCCACATTGGGTCTCCGGTGATGCCTGATAATATTTCATCACTTGCCATTTGTTCTACCATGCCACAGGTTTCTATTGCCTGCCGCGGATCGGTGTAGCCCTTTCTTGCATTTTCATCAGCGCCAAACATACCTCCCGGAACCTGTCCGTAAATATTTCTTACGAGATGAAAATCATTATAGGTGGCATTTAGCAAACTGCTATCTTTCGTTTGCATATAATAAGTAGCCGGCTCTCTGAAACTCTGTGCTATATTCACATTGTGCCAGTTGGGTAAATTATTTTTTTGATCCCAGTTAGCGGTATTGTTGAAAATTTTGGTTCCCAAATCGAGCAATGATTTTTCGCCGGTCTGATTGTACAACCAATAAATGCTGTACAAATTATCACCGCCCCGGCTGTTTTCCCAATAAGTATTTAAAAGAATGCTGTCAGGCACCGTGGATTGCCAATGAAAATATTGGGTCATAAAAGGAATTACTCTCTTATCATTGCTGTATTCATAATAAGATTGGAGGCACCAGAGCATGATCATATTGGGCCACAGATCGGGAACTTTTACAATCTGTCCATCTTTGTTTCTCACCACTTCGCCGGGGCCAAAATATCCGTCAGGGCGCTGGCTTTGAAACACTTTTTCGAGCCAGAGTTTGGTTTCATCAATGATGGATTTGTCGTTTAAAATATAACCCATATCTCCATAACCTTTCAGCCAGTAAGGTACTTCTTCCCAACCATGATCTCCCTTGCCGGTGCCACTAAACCACGCATTATTTTTCTTCTCCAGCCAGGCGCTTATTTCACCGAGCTTTCCAGTTAACCCGTCTCTTTGCAATTCGAGATACTTTTTTATCCAGCCTTCAGGCTTTATGCTGCCAACAGGAAGTTTGATAAAAACTAAAGGTAGCAATGGTTTTCTATTGCTAACGTAATGGGCATTATAAGTGGCTGTGGACGGTCGTTCCACAACAGTTGCCCTTAAATTATTTTGTGCATTCACATTGTCAAAACCAAAAACCGCTAACATAGTAAGGCAACAAATAGTCCAATTTTTTATTTTCATTTTCAGTGTATTTGTTTCATTCAAAGTTATCTTAAATGAAAGTTGAATCTTCTGATTTTTTTTAAAGATTGAAATAAATACAAATCATTCACTCTACCACATGATACAATTTTTCATTATCCGCTTTCAATTTTTCAATGGGCATTTTCATTACCTTTCTGTCGTAAGTCATAAAGCCATTTACTTCACCTTCCACGTCGGTTGTTTGGGTATAAACTGCGGCTGATAATCCAGCTTTAATTAATTCTTCCAGCTTAGCAGTTAATGATTGATATCTTTTAAATAAACTGTCATTACTTTTAAAACTTTGATAACCCCAGTTTTTTTCCTGCCAGGTGTGGTCGTCTACAGGCAAACCCAATCCGCCAAATTCTCCTAATACCAGTGCTTTCTTATCGCCGAATATATCAGGCCGCGGCATTGCAGGATCAGGATAATTATGCAAATCTTCGATATCGCCTACCGGATAAAAATTGCCGCCACTGGCGCTGTTCACCAGCCTTGACGGATCTTTTTGTTTGGTCCAGTTGGTAATTTCTACAGTTTTAAATTGCCCCCATGCTTCATTGAAAGGAGTCCATACAATGATGCAGGGAAAATTGTGCAGCGCATTCATGATGGCATTCCATTCTTTGCGGTAATAGCCTTCACTTTCAGGAGTGCGATCCCTGTCAGTGGCTCTTCCCAAAACTCCCGGGCGGCTTTCCCAATGATTGCCGAGATCACCGCTGGGCATGTCCTGCCACACCAGCATTCCAATGCTGTCACAGTAATAATACCAGCGCGCAGGCTCTACTTTAATGTGTTTACGGATCAGGTTGAAGCCCATCTCTTTGGTTTTTTCAATATCAAATTTTAAAGCCTCGTCTGTTGGGGCAGTATACAAACCGTCAGGCCACCAGCCCTGGTCGAGGGGGCCAAATTCGAATATAAATTTATTATTCAGCATCATTTTTTTAATGCCGCTTGCATCAGGAGCAACGGATATTTTCCGCATAGCAAAATAGCTTTTTACTTCGTCCACTGCTTTTCCCTTACGCATCAGCGTTAGTTTCAGGTCGTAAAGAAAAGGAT
>JBIQMJ010000466.1:0-2776 GCA_044463445.1 Segetibacter koreensis | reverse complement strand
TTTTATTCATAGCAAGCGAAATGTCTCCCTATCTTGAAATGACAGAATTTGCCGAAA
This sequence comes from Segetibacter koreensis, assembly GCA_044463445.1. Lineage (GTDB taxonomy): Bacteria > Bacteroidota > Bacteroidia > Chitinophagales > Chitinophagaceae > Ginsengibacter > Ginsengibacter koreensis_A. Next base: position 2,719 of record JBIQMJ010000466.1, on the reverse strand, counting down.
TTGTTAACAGACTAGCTGTAAAATCTAATGAATCCGGGATGGAAGTCCGGTGTATTATGCCCCGCTTTGGAATGATTAACGAACGCAGGCACCGGTTGCATGAAGTGGTTCGCCTTTCAGGTATCAATGTTTCTGTGGATGGTGATGATTATCCGCTGGTGATTAAAGTGGCTTCCCTTCCCAATGCAAGGTTGCAAATTTATTTTTTGGATAATGAAGATCTTTTTAAAAGAAAATCTTTATTTCATGATGAAAATGAGAAATGGTTTGCTGACAATGGTTTGAGAACGGTATTGTTTTGTAAAGGCGCTTTGGAAACTGTCAAAAAATTTGGATGGCCCCCTGATATCATTCATTGCAGCGGATGGATGACAGGCCTGATCCCAATGTATATTAAAACTGCTTATAAAAAGGAACCCGTTTTTAGTAATTGTAAAGTGATCTTTACCATCGGTCAAAATACTTATAAAGAAAAGATGGGCTCAAATTTTTCAGACATTGCTTCCATCAATTCGAATATTAAAGAGAAGGATATTGATATCTATAACGAGGGAAGTAATACAGCCATGTTCAAAGGTGGTGCGCATTTCGCAGATGCAATTACTTTTGGCGCAGATAAAGTTGACAAAAAACTGCTGGACGATTTTAGCAAGGTGCGTGGTAAGAAGGTAATTAAATATGACACTGAATCAGATTTAACAGACTATTTACAATTGTATACCGACCTTGCCAGCAAATAATTTCGTTCCTTATTTACTCTACTCAAATTTTATTTTAGGTGTCTAAAAACCAATACAAATCTTCGGTTGCGGGAATTCTGATGTTATTAGTTTTTTCTATTGGCTGTACCAAAATTGATACTACAACACTTGGGCAAAATCTCATTCCTGCTGTTGATAATATTCACACTTTTGACACCACTTACAAAATCATCGCAGTAAATTACGACAGTACAGAGTGCGACACCATTTACCGTAATAGCCTGCAGGCTCTCGGAATGATTTCAAATGATCCTTTATTTGGAAGCACGAAGGCTAATCTCTATTTTGAATTTAAGCCCCAGGCTTTTCCTTATAATTTTCCTTCCGCTGATGCCAATAGCATTGAAATAGATTCGGCAATCATGGTTCTATCGTATTCTCATTCTTTTGGAGATACCAATCAATTGCAAAAAGTAAACATTTACCAGCTTTCAGATTCGTTTGACCTTACAAAAAATTATACTACCTGCAATGTTTTAGGATATGACAATTCTGTTTTGCTGGGAGAAAAAAGTTTTTATCCCTGGATGCTGAAAGATTCCGTGCATGCCCATAATGAAAATGCGGCCAACCAGCTCAGGATACCGGTCTCTGCTGCATTTGCTCAAAAATTTATAGATGATTCAGCACAAATATTCAGGAGTGATAAGGATTTTGTAAATTATTTTAAAGGTTTTGCTATTATTCCTGATTCATCAACAGGCGGTGAAGCATTGAATTATTTTGATCTGACACAATCGCATTTATCTTTTTATATCCGTTATAAAAGTGGTGGCACTGCTGACACCAGTACTGTAGATTTCGCATTATCAAACTATTCCGGTTTGTCCAATTCTATAATCCATGACTATGGATCTTCAGAAATAACCAACCATCTGTCTCATCCTGAAAGTGGCGATAGCCTTATCTTTATCCAGACTTCCCCGGGAAATTTTGCCTTTTTGGATGTGCCGGCTCTAACAGGTTTATCAAACCGGGTGATTAACCGTGCAGAAATAATTGTCGACCAGGTTTATTCATCCACCTCCATGAATGACATTTTTCCGGCGCCTTTAAATTTATATGTGGAGGTAAAGGATCCTTCCATCAACAATGGCCAATATATTCCGGTTCCGTGTGATTTCAGCGCCAACGAAATTCAGACTGGGTTTCAATATCTGGGTGGGCAAAGATATTTCACCACCAATTCATCCGGTGAAACTATTGCAGAATACCGGTTAAACGTTACCAGGTACCTTCAATCCATTGTTACCAAAGGAAAACAGAATCTTACGTTCAGATTAAGCGCGCCCAATTTCATTGTAAATAGCACACCTTACGTAGATTGGTGCGGCCAGGGAATCGGCCCTTTTACTGTAATGCGTAATAATTCTTCTGAAGGCCGCGTGGTGTTGAATGGAACCAATAATACGCCTACCCACGCCAGGCTGCATGTAGTGTATTCTAAATTATAATTTCAATTCAACTGCTCTTCTTTCAAAGTTTTTTTTAGAAAAACTTTTCAATATACATCAAAATAGAAATATCATTTATTTCCTGGTTTACTGGTTTTTGCCAATAAAAAAAGCCTTCGAAAAGGCTTTATAAACTAATGCAATAAAAAATATTATTTAGACAGGAACAGCAATGATGGGTACACGACTATGATACGCTAATTTTTTTGTATGGCTTGTTTTAAAAAGCTGGCTCACAAAACTGTGTTTTCTTGGAACAGTAATGATCGCATCCATTTCTCTCGTTTCTACAAAGCTGCTGATACCTTCTAAAAAATCGTAAGACCTGAGAAAAGAAAATTCAGGATGGTACATACCCAATTTATCCACCATGGCTTCTCTTTCAATTTTGTATTCAGGAGTAAGTTCAACAAAATGCTCGCTGTCTACATTTAAAATATCAAGAGACGGTTTAAAAGTATCCAGGATTTTTCTTAATGAAATAAATGGAGTAGTGCGTGACAC
>JBIQMJ010000465.1:0-2792 GCA_044463445.1 Segetibacter koreensis | reverse complement strand
AAATAAGGGTATGAAAGAGCTATCAAAAAAATTAATAAAGAAAGAATTCAGCTACGACATTGCCGGTCGTTCTTATAAAAGAAAAAATCAAAAAACCAGGAAATTTCTTGCAGTTTTTGATGGATTCAAATTCTCAAAAAGTACGATGGATTATGCCATTCAGTTGACAAAAGAATCAAATGCATTTCTTGTTGGCGTTTTTTTGGATGAGTCAGTTTCCCGGTCCGGTAGTCTTTCAAAAAATATTCCCGCTGCTAAAAATGATTTTGAAATTTTCCAAAAGTCAGAAGAAAAAGACCAGCAAAAAAGGGATGAAACGCTAAAACAATTTGAACAAAGTTGTGGACAGGCGGGTATTATGTATTCATTTCATCGCAACAAAGGAATTGCTATACAGGAATTAATACAGGAAAGCATTTTTGCCGACCTGGTTATTATCAATGAAAATGAAACGTTCAATCGATTGCCAGAAAATCCTCCGACCCGCTTCATTAAAGAATTGCTTACCGATGTACAGTGCCCGGTTTTGGTTGTGCCTGACCGGTTTAAGCCAATAGACAAGATCACTTTGCTCTATGACGGTGGCCCGTCTTCTGTGTTTGCCATTAAAATGTTTAGCTATCTCTTTGGAGAAATTACAGATACCTCAGTGGAAGTGTTTACAGTAAAAGATAAAATGGAAGGATCTCATTTGCCCAATAATAAACTAATCCGTGAATTTATCAGGCGGCATTTCCCTACTGCCAAATATATAGTGGAGAAAGGAAATGCAGGAGAAGAGATCCTGGGTCATCTGCGCTATCACGAAGGAAATGAACTCGTAGTGTTGGGAGCATACAGAAGAAGCGAAATATCCAGGTGGTTTAAAACCAGCATGGCGGATACTCTGATGAGAGAACTGGAAACTCCGTTATTTATCGCACATAACAAGTAAAAGTTTCAGCCGATCAACTGATTCTTCAATAATAAAAATTATGAAATATGATGAAAAAAATATTAGTGCCTACCGATTTTTCAAATTGCGCAGCCAATGCCATTGATTTTGCAGTGCAATCTGCTAAAATTATTCCGATGGAAATCACGTTACTTCATTCCCTTGAATTGAACGGGAATATCTACACCGATTATATTGGCGTTAACAGGGAATTTAACCAGATCCTGCTAAATGAGATAAATGAAAAATTAGATGAGCTTAAGGAAAAAATGGAAAGGACTGAAGGGGTAATTGTTGATACATGGGTATCAAAGGAGCCTTTACAAAAATCGATAATCCAATCAGTACACGGGAAAAAAATTGATTTTATTTTCATGGGTACCCTGGGCGCAAGTGGTATAAAGGAAAAATTATGGGGCAGCAAAACCGCTGAAACCATTGGTAAATCAGGAGTTCCCGTAATAGCCATTCCTAATGAGTACAAATGGAAAAAGCCTCAAAAGATTTTATTTGCGACGAATCAGTTTGAAAAGGATCCCGCTATTCTCAATATCGTTTTCGAACTGGCAGGCTTGTATATGGCAGGTGTGCAGGTAGCAGTTTTTACCGATGAGGATGATGATAAAGCTGGTACCTTCCTGGAAAATGAACGTAAAATATCGGAGTATGAAACATTTTTAAAAGAAGCGTATAATGAAAATACGCTTACGTCGGCGCATATTTATGGAGAAAATTTTAATGAAACGCTGCAAAATTTTATTGCGAAAAATGATATCGATATGTTGGTAATGGTAACTTATCCACATGCATTCTGGAACCGGATATTCAACCCCAGCAAAACCAAACTCATGAGTTACCACACCAAAATTCCTTTGCTGGCAATTCCGGCTAAACCGGATGAAAGGAATTAAATCTCAAAATTTAAATTGTAAGCTATGCAAAGATTGTTAGTACCCATTGACTTCTCGACCAATTCAAAAAAGGCATTCAGGTATGCCCTTGATATCGCTTCCCAATCAGGCGGGTCAGTAATTCTTTATCATCTTTTCAGGCCACTTAAGGCCACAGAAGTTGGGCCTCCTTTTAATACGCATGACTACAATTTGCAATTGGAAGCTAATAATCTAAAGAAATTACAACGACTGAAGAAGAAAGTGCTGGCCGATATACCAGTAAAAAATGTAACGGTTTCAACTCTTGTAGGGCGGTTTCCTGTGGTAAAAAATATTCTGCGCTGTGCTGAACAAGATCAAATTGACATGATTGTGATGGGCACGAAGGGTGCAACAGGCTTGAAGAAAATTACAGTCGGAAGTAATGCTGCAAAAGTAGTGAAAAAGGCAAGCGTCCCCGTGCTCCTGGTTCCTGAAAAGTTTGAATGGAAAATTCCGGAAAAGATTTTGTTCACTACTACGATTTGTAAATCTGACAGCCTTGCGTTTCCGCTTTTATCCAATTTTGCCAAATATTATAAAACACAGATAATGGTGGTGAACCTGCGTGATCCGCACCAATTGTATGGTTATAAAGACAAGGAAGAATTTGAAATGTATGCTTACAGCGTACAAAGAAGTTTTGATAATGCCAATATTCAATTCAGTCAACTGGATACTTTTTCTATATCTGAAACAATGAAAAATCTTTTTGATGAAATCTCATACGACATTCTTATCATGGTGCGGACAAAGAAAAACTTTTTCGAAAAAATATTTTCGAAAAGTTTTACAAAAAGTATGGCTTTTATTGCAGAAAGGCCCTTATTGGTTATTCCCGAGGAATAGAATGCCTGGAAAAAATAGTAGCAACCAATTAATACAAATCTCAAAAATAGAAATAATGGAAAAAGATCTTTTAAGTA
>JBIQMJ010000464.1:0-2806 GCA_044463445.1 Segetibacter koreensis | reverse complement strand
TCTTTACTCCCACATTCGCGAACGGGGCCGTTTATGTGGATCTTGATAATGACGGCGACATGGATATGGTAGTGAATAACATAAATGACGAAGCCTCGGTATATCAAAATACAATCATGAATTCATCAAAAAATCCCCCTCATTTTTTGTCGGTCAAATTGTTGGGGAATTCAAAAAACATAAATGGCCTTGGCGCTTTTATAGAACTTTACTATAACGGCAAAAAGCAGGTGTATGAACAAACTCCGTACAGGGGCTATTTATCTACTATGCAAATTGAGCCACATTTTGGGTTGGGGGATGTTACAACGATCGATTCATTAATTATCAAATGGCCAACGGGCAAGGCACAAATATTAAAAAATGTCAGGACCAACCAGATGGTAGCTGTGAAGGAAAACGAAGCAACTATACCATTTGTTTTAGAGGCTAATAAATCTGATACTGAAGCCACATTTACAGATGTGACAAATTTCCTAAAAGTGCGTTTCACTCAGCCGTACAAAGATTTCAATGACTTTGCAGTTCAGGGGTTGTTACCGCATAAATTTTCGGAATATGGCCCTGCTCTGGCAGTGGGAGATGTGGATGGCAATGGGTTAGATGATATTTTGGTTGGTGGGGCTCTTGGTTTTTCTGCGCAGATTTTCTTGCAAAAGCCAGATGGAAATTTCGTTCAGCATGATTTATTGAGAGGTAATGATATTTCTCCGAAAGAAAGAGAGGATGAAGGACTCTTATTATTTGATGCCGATGGGGACGGCGATTTGGATCTGTACATTGCCAGCGGAGGTTTCGAGGCTAAAAGTATGACAACGGCATACCAGGATAGACTTTATGTAAATGATGGTAAAGGAAATTTTACTGAATCCAGTTCAGCACTACCGCGGAATTTTATAAGTAAGTTTTGCGTAAGAGCTATTGATTATGATAAGGATGGTGATTTAGATTTATTTGTCTCGGGAAGGGTAGATGTAGGAAATTATCCAAGGCCGGTTTCCAGTTTCATATTCAGAAATGATTCCAGGAACGGACAGGTGCGGTTTACCGACGTAACACCAATCGTAGCTCCAGCCCTGCAAAATATTGGTATGGTAAGCGATGCGCTGTTTACAGATTTTAACAACGATGGCTGGCCTGATTTGGTGCTTGTTGGTGAATGGATGCCGGTAACTTTTTTAGAAAATCAAAAGGGTATTTTTAAAAATATTACCGCTTCTTCAGGGATCAATAAACACATTGGATGGTGGAGTTCTATCGCAGCCGGAGATTTCGATAATGACGGCGATATAGATTATATATTAGGAAACCTGGGGAAAAATTCGTTTTTCCAGGCAAGCGACAGATATCCTGTAAAAATCCTTGCTAAAGACTTTGATAATAACGGCTCTCTTGATGCCATAATGTCTTTGTTCCTCCCGACTTCAGCGTCTGATACCACCAGGCGTGAGTTTCCTGCTGAATCCCGGGACGATATTTTCAGACAATTGCCGGCTTTAAGGAAAAGATACCCGAATTATAAATCTTTTGCTACCAGCACAATGGATTCAATTTTTTCACCCGGGGAACGAAAGGGTGCGATAGCATATGAAGCAAATTATTTTTCATCTGCCATAATAAAAAATCAAGGTAAAAGCCGGTTTACTATAAGTGCATTGCCAAAGGAGGCGCAAATCTCAGTTTTGAATGGCATGGTCGTAAATGATTTTGATGGAGATGGGAATCTTGACGTGCTTATTAATGGAAACGATTATGGAACAGAACCGATTCTTGGAAGATACGATGCATTCAATGGCTTGTTGCTTAAAGGAGATGGAACAGGCAATTTTATTCCACGTTCTATTTTTCAGAGCGGTATTTTTATTGGAGGTAATGGGAAAGCGCTTGTTCAGTTGAGAAATAACTCGCAAAAGCTTCTAGTAGCGGCGAGCCAAAACAAAGGACCACTGAAAATTTTTCAATTAAATAAGGATAAGAAAATAATTTCTTTGAATCCTATGGATGAAACGGTGATGATCTATTTTAAAGACGGAAGAAAACAAAAACGTGAAGTTGGTTACGGGTCTTCATTTTTATCTCAATCCGGGAGATTTATCACCGTGGATAGCAATGTGAAATCAATTGAAATCCTAGACAATAAAGGGCAGAGGCGTTCTTTGAATTTTCCATAAGTCAGTTCAACCCCGCTTGTTTTCTTTTTTCATTTTTTATAAATTCTTTTGTAGCCTCAGGGTAAATAGCAATGTCATGCGTTCTTAAAAACTGTGCAGTGGGAATTTTATTATTTTCAAGCTGCAGAACAATCGACTTTGACGCTTGCTCCGGCATGTGGCAATCAATGCAATTGGCATTGATTGTTTTAGGCGCGGGATTGATTTTGCAAAATGTACCATGCGCTTCATTGTGACAGGTCATGCATTTTTGAGAAAATAGCCGCAGATTACCTTCTTCATTCTTGTGAGGGCTGTGGCAGATCACGCATGTCAATTGGCTGGTTTGAAAACATTTGCTTTTCTTCAAAAGACCATATTGATTATCATGTACAGGAAATATTTCATGTGGAAAAAAGTTATAAACGTAACTACAAGACAATACGAATTTAAAATTCAGATCTCCGAATATAACCCAACTGCCAAGATAGCATTTCACGAAATATTTTGGATAAATGGTGGGCCTTATTTCAATAAGGCCTCTATATCCAGGTCAGCCTGCAAATTATTCATTTGCCGCATGATCCAGGGATAACGAACGGCCACCCTGCGTGATAAAGGATGTATCGTAAAAAGGTCGGGATTGGGCAGGCACG
>JBIQMJ010000463.1:0-2810 GCA_044463445.1 Segetibacter koreensis | reverse complement strand
CAGCAGCTTTGTATATTTATTTATATAGGCAACTTTGTCTGTCGGGTCTTTCGGCATAAATGCAGCCAGGTAACCACCTTCTTTGTCCGTTTGAAATTGAAATAAAGAGTTTAAATCTGAAATTTCTGTTGGTCTGAGTTTTATGCCAGGTTTGTTTTTTGTCATTTTATTTTTTCTGTATTAAATTAATAGTTGTGTCGGATGATCAGACGAGCAGAAAACACAAAACCGAAGATAAATACAAAAAGCAGTACTATTCGCTTCCTCAAAATTTATAAAACTCCTTCATCCGGCTAAGGAAATATTCTTTCTTTCTCCGGCTGACAGCTACTTCGCGATTATCAGAAAGAATTACAGAGCCGCCTTCACCGCGAACATATTCTTTCACGTGTAACAGGTTTACCAGGTAAGATTTATGAATACGGATGAATCCTGCACCGGATAACAATTCATCATACTCGTAAATAGGTTTTGCAGAACAAGTACTATTGTTCTCCGACAAAATAAAATTGGTATAGCTTCCTGAGGCTTCGCAATATAAAATATCCTTCATTTCAACCACCTTGAAACCATTGAGTGAAGGTATACATAATTTCATCTCACGTTTTACTTGCGTTTTTTGAACATTATGAACCAAAGTGAGAATATTGTCATGGGTAGCAAGGGTATCGATTCTTTTCACAGCTCTTTTAACCGAATCCACTAAAATATCTTCATCTACCGGTTTTACCAGGTAATCTACTGCGCTGTAACGAAATGCCTGTAAGGCAAATTCATGGTGAGCAGTGACAAAAATAATTTCAAAATTAATCTTTCCCAATTCAGACAATAAATCAAAACTTGATTTGCGGGGTAATGAAATATCAAGAAAAACCAACTGCGGATCGAGCAATTCAATTTTTTCTTTAGCAACGTCTGCATCTCCACATTCTGCTATAATTTTCACTTCAGGGCAATATAACTGTAACAATTTTCTGAGAGTATTTAGTCCGCTCTTTTCATCATCCACTAAAATTGTCCTTATCATTGCTTTATTGTTTAAGAAGATAATTGCAATATCGCCAAAGTACCACTGCCATCCTTGCCAGGCAGATCTATCTTATCCTTTATATTTAATGAACAGTTCATTTTATATTTTTCATTCAGAATGGTTAAACGTTCGCGGATATTTTTAATACCATACGAGTTGTGCTTTTGCAGCGAACCCGAATTGTTACCTATCGTCCGGTGAAGTCCTACGCCATTGTCCTCCACTTCGCAAACTATCTGATCCCCGTCTTTCAAAAAACGAATAAACAATTTTCGCTCTCCCTCTTTGTTGCGCAGACCATGCCAGATGGCATTTTCAACAAGCGGTTGCACCAGCATCGGAGCTATTTCTGTTTCTTCAGGAGCCAGATCTTTATCCATACTTATGTGATACGAGAAACTTTCAAATCGAAGTTTTTCCATTTCAAGGTACTGCTGCAGGTGATCCACGCATTGCCTTACTGTGATAAAAGTTTTGCAAGATAAATCCAGACTGGTACGAATCAATTGTGCAAACTTACTGAGGTAGCGACTGGCATTTTGCTTTTGATCATCCAATATCATTTCTTTTATACTATTCAGAGAATTGAAAATAAAATGAGGATTCATCTGTGCATGCAGCCCTTTTATTTCAAGCTCGGCCATTTGTTGTTTTATTGCGGATTCATGGCGTATGTTCCTGATCCTTTTTGCTATGATAATTGAAATGACAGAGACCACTGTAACCAAAGCCAGCGCAATAAACCACCAGGTTTCCCACCATGGAGGCGAAATAATGATGGGAAGTTCTTTGATCTCGCTGCTCCATACACCATCACTGTTTGCCGAGCGCAATTCAAAAGTATAATTCCCGGGCGGCAGGCTGGTGAAGCTGGCTATATTGTTCGTTGCCGGAATAGTCCATGCATCGTTCAAACCTTTAAGACGGTAACTAAACAAATTGTTGGCTTCTTTCGAAAAATTATTTACAGCAAACCTGATCGTAAGAAAATTCTGCCTGTGGTTAAATTTTAATTGCTGAATGAGATCAGGGTTGCTTTTTGCCGGCCATATTTTATCATTCACTTTTACTGAAGTAATGATTGGCTTCGGACTAAAAGTATCCTGCTTCAGGCGCGAAGGATCAAACCAGGTGATACCACCAACGCCACCAAAATATAATTTACCGGTTGTATCTTTTAATGTGCATGCCGTGTTGTGCTCTAAAAAAGAAAGCCCGTTACCTGTGTTATAATGTTGCAACAATTGGTATTTTGAATTGAATTTGTACAACCCGAGGTTTGAACTGACCCAATAAAAACCATCCTTATCTTTCTGAATGGCGTAGCAAACATTGGACGCCCCGTTCTTATTCAGCAAGACGTGTTTCAATATTTTATTCTCCTTCCAGTTGTAGATCAACAGCCCATTATCCGTTCCAATCCAGAACAAAGAGCCATCCTTTAAAAGATATCTTATAAATAATGAAATCTTATTTACCGGTTTCATCGTTTCAAAATCATTTGTCAAATACCGGTATCTTACAAGGCCGGAACCTTCGGTACACAACCATAAGGCATTGTTACTGTCTTCATAAATATACCTTGATGTATATACATAAAGCCCACCGATGAAGGTGGTGAGTTTTGCATTAGGAGGTAATGGATGCCATGTATAATTTTTGAGTGAGAAATAGCGCAGGCCATTTTCAGAGGCCACCAATAAGCTGTCGGCTTTCCTGAGTTTTATGAGAGCATACATCTTATTTAATTCAGGAAGTTTTTTTTCAGGAAAATAGCGGA
>JBIQMJ010000462.1:0-2861 GCA_044463445.1 Segetibacter koreensis | reverse complement strand
TTTCTCATAAGCAGTTAGTTTTGGTAAACGGCCCCTGTTTCTACAGGGGCCTTCTTTTTGTAATTAATAATTTTTTGTTAAGCCACCATTCAGTTATTCAATAAATAAATTTTGGAATTACAACCATATTAACTTCGTTGAATAATTAAGTAAACCTCCCGCATTATTTCCTAAACGAACATTATTCCTTAAACGAATGAGCAATATCAATACGGCGCAAATCTTTCAGACCAACAAACCCACCAGGTGGAAGAGATTTAAATGGACAGGCCGGGTGCTGCTTATGATCACTGTTTTCTTCCTCGTTGTACTTGGCATTGCACTTTATAGTGGTTCTTTGCCTAATGTTCCAAACCTTCAGGCCAGGGCCCGTGAATATCAATCCACGCTTGATCCGACTAATCCCCTTATTTTAAAAAACAATCAAAACATAAAATATAAAGGGTTTAAAGATTTTCTATTCAATAAGCTGAAAAAAGATTCCTTAAAAAAGAATAAAAATAATTTGGTTTCAAAAGCCAACTCTCTTTCATTGATCAGGGCTGCTTTTTACACACCATGGAACGCCAGTCTTGCCTTGCCTGACCTGGAAAAAAATGCAGATAAGATCAATACGATCTTTCCTGAATGGTTTTTTATTGATACGGTTGCACACAGGCTACAGACCAGGATCGATAGCGCAGGATTGAAATTAATGAAGGAAAGACATCTGCGTATTATGCCGATCCTTTCCAACTTCAATTCCTCAAAAAATGATTTTGATGGAAAATTGCTGCACAAAATTTTAAGTGATCCCAATACTGAAAATAATTTTATCCGTCAAATAGCGGATACCCTTTCGTTTTACCAACTTGACGGAATAAACGTTGACTTTGAAGAGATCGCAGAAAAAACAAATGACCCGCTTACTTCTTTTCAAAAAAAATTATATGAAAAACTTCATTCTTTGAATATGCTGGTCAGCATGGATGTAGCACCGAAAAATGATGATTACGATTATAAAAAACTTTCAGATTATAATGATTACATACTCCTTATGGCGTATGACCAATACAATGGTTCAACAGGGCCCGGGCCCATCAGCGCTCAAAAATGGATTGAAGATGCTTTGTCATGGACTTCCGAAAGGGTGGATCCTTCAAAAATTATTTTAGGAATTGGGGCCTTTGGCTACAGTTGGTCAGATGGCAAGATCGATTCGCTTCCTTTGACCTATAATGACGCCATCAATAAAGCAAAAACAATCAGCGCAAAAATCAAATACGATGATGACACCTACAATCTTCATTATGATTATGTAACTCAAAATGGGGACGACTCTACAGATCTTGTAAACCACGAAGTTTGGTTTACGGATGCGGCCACTACCTTTAATATTCTGCGTTTCAGCGATGAATTTCCCACAGCCGGCACCGCACTTTGGCGCCTGGGAAGCGAGGATCTGAGAATTTGGAAATTCTATAACCGCAGCCTGAGCAACGAATCCCTGGAAAAACATCCCTTTAATTTCGATTCTTTAAAAACAATTCCGATCACCCAAAACAATGTTGGCTTCCAGGGAGAGGGTGAAGTGCTGGATATTTTATATTCTCCCCAGCCAGGTAAGATCAGCTTTGAAATTGACACTACTGAAAAATTAATCGCAGAACAAAATTACCTTCAATTGCCCTCGGGCTATGTTATCAGGAAATTTGCCGAAGACACTACCGTGGGAAAAGGCCATAAATTGATCCTGACATTTGACGATGGCCCAAGCGCAGAGTGGACTCCTCAAATACTGGACATCCTGGAACGCGAAAAAGTACCAGCTACTTTTTTTGTGATTGGTATCAATGCCGAACAAAATATTCCATTATTGCAGAGAGAATATAAAGACGGCTTTGAAATTGGCAATCATACTTTTACACACCACAATATAGCTGAAATGAGTTTGTCGAGGGCAGCCCTCGAAATGAAACTTACCCGGCTTTTGATCGAAAGTGTTACGGGGCATTCTACTATTTTATTCAGAGCGCCCTACAACGCAGATTCTGAACCTCAAACCTATGATGAGCTGGCGCCTATACAAAGAAGCAGGGAGGAAAATTATTTAACGATCAATGAAAGTATTGATCCTAATGACTGGGCGGCGGGAGTTTCAGCAGATAGTATTGTAGCACGAGTGATCCGGCAGGAAGAATCTACGAACGCCAGTATAATTTTGCTTCACGATGCCGGTGGTGAAACGCGCCAGTCAACGGTAGAAGCGCTTCCAAGAATCATAGATTATTTTAAGAAGAAAGGTTACATATTCACCAGTGTTTCTGATCTGATGGGAAAAACAAGAGACCAGGTGATGCCGAGAGTTACCAGTGTAAGGGACCGCTGGACAAGAAAATTCAATTTTTTTCTGGCAGAATCAGCTTATTGGGGAGGCCAGATTATTTTTACTTTATTTATCATTGGCATTTTATTGTCAATCGGCAGAATGATATTGATGGCGCTATTGGCAAGTATTCAAAAAAGAAAAGAAAAAACTTCAGAAGAAATATTACCTGTTTTTATGACGGGAGAAGAAAGCGACTTTCCCTTGGTGAGCATTGTGGTGCCGGCATATAATGAAGAAGTAAATTCTGTAAGAACTCTCAATAGTTTATTATCACAGGATTATCCACAGGTTGAGGTCATTTTTGTGGACGATGGCAGCAAGGATCAAACCTTTGAAACAGTAAACCAACATTTCAAGCAGAATCCTAAAGTGTATGTTTTCACTAAGCCAAATGGAGGCAAGGCATCTGCCCTCAACTTTGGAATTGGAAAGGCAAACGGTGATTTCGTGGTTTGCATTGACGCTGATACGCAACTCAAATCCGACGCGGTTT
>JBIQMJ010000461.1:0-2863 GCA_044463445.1 Segetibacter koreensis | reverse complement strand
GGTTTTTATTCGTGCAAGCCCAAAAACACCGCAGACGCAGTTTCGGGTGGAGCTGCAGAAAAAGTTTATGTAGCACCCGGCAAATACGATGAATTTTATGATTTCGTATCCGGCGGATTCAATGGCCAGGTGAGCGTTTACGGCTTACCATCCGGCAGGTTATTAAAACTTATCCCAGTCTTTTCAGTTTTCCCTGAAAATGGTTATGGGTATAGCGAAGAAACCAAGCCAATGCTCAATACTTCTCATGGCTCTGTTCCATGGGACGATCAACATCACCTTGAACTTTCTCAAACTAACGGAGAAATAGATGGCAGATGGCTTTTCGCCAATGCCAATAATACTCCGAGAATTGCCCGCATTGATCTCACTACTTTTAAAACAGCAGAGATTATAGAATTGCCTAACAGCGCAGGAAACCACTCCTCTCCTTTTATTACAGAAAACACCGAGTATGTGGTAGCCGGTACCCGTTTTGCAGTTCCGTTGGACAATGACAACCAGGATGTTCCAATTAATACTTATCGCAAAAATTTTAACGCCACTATCAGTTTCCTGAGCGTCGATAAAGATTCAGGAACGATGAAGTTAGCCTGGCAGTTAAAAGTTCCCCCAATTGATTTTGATCTGAGCCATGCGGGCAAAGGCCCTTCTCATGATTGGTTTTTCTTTTCCTGCTATAATACAGAACAGGCCAACACGCTGCTGGAAGTAAATGCCTCCCAACGCGACAAGGATTTTATTCTTGCGGTTAACTGGAAAAAACTGGAGCAATATGTAAAAGAAGGTAAGGCCAAAAAACAGTCTGCAAGATATGCGCACAATGTGTATAACGAAGAAACTCATTCTGCAACTTCAACCATCGAAACTGAAGTGAATATGTTAGACTCAAAAGATCTCCAGGATGTTTGTTATTTTATTCCTTGCCCCAAATCGCCTCATGGATGCGACGTTGATCCGACAGGCGAATACATTGTAGGAAGTGGCAAGCTCGCCGCACTAATCCCTGTTTTTAGCTTTGACAAAATACAAAAAGCGATTGCCGCTAAAGATTTTATAGGAGATTACAGTGGTATTCCTGTTATCAAATATGAATCAGCTTTGTATGGCGAAGTAAAAAAACCTGGCTTAGGGCCATTACATACCGAATTTGACGGCCGCGGAAATGCGATCACAACTATGTTCGTTTCTTCAGAAATTGTAAGATGGAATATCAAAGATCTGAAAGTTATTGACCGCCAACCTACTTTTTATTCTCCAGGTCATTTGTCAATTCCCGGCGGAGATACCAAAAAGCCAAATGGCAAATACGTCATCGTTTATAATAAAATTACCAAAGACAGATATCTGCCTACAGGTCCTGAACTTGCCCAGGCAGCCCAGCTTTTTGATATCACGGGAGATAAAATGAAACTCTTACTGGATTTCCCAACTATTGGTGAACCCCATTATGGGCAAGCGGTTGCGGCTTCTGTGATCAGGGATAAATCAGTTAAAATATATGATATCAATAAAAATAAACATCCTTATGTAACCAAAGGAGAAGGCCAGGCCAAAGTAGTGCGCAATGGAAAAAGAGTAGATGTTTATATTACACAGATCCGCTCTCATTTTATGTCGGATAATATCGAAGGGATAAAAATGGGAGACCAGGTTTATTGGCATGTAACCAACCTTGAACAGGATTGGGATGTACCCCATGGATTTGCCATAAAATCAGCACCGAATATTGCAGAACTACTGGTTCTTCCGGGAGAAACACAAACTCTTTTATGGAGTCCCGAAAAACCAGGTATCTACCCATTCTATTGCACAGATTTTTGTAGTGCTTTGCACCAGGAGATGCAGGGATATGTGAGAGTTTCACCAGCTAACAGCCCGGTTCCGCTCACATTTAGCACAGGCACCAACCTGCCCGATTCTTCAACAGCAGCACCTGCACTTCTTCAATAAACCAGAGATCAGTATTTCCGGGGGATTGCCCCGGAAATACTGATTTAAATAATCCATTCATTATGCAAAAAACACCCTCTATTAAAAAAATAAACCGCATTCTTCTGGTAATAGGAGCATTGGCTTTATTGGCTGTGGTGAAGGTTCCGATTTGGCGTATTGATCTAATCGCACCTCAGTATCCGGAAGGATTAACTTTACTTATTTATCCCAACCAAATTGGTGGCAATGTTGATATTGTAAATGGTCTGAACCATTATATCGGAATGAAAACTTTGCACACAGAAGATTTTTTTGAATTTACTATTTTGCCCATAATCATAATGGGTTTTGTGGTCCTGCTTTTACTGACGGCATTGGCCGGCAAAAGATGGATGCTAAATACCGTCTTTATTTTGTTCGTGATTTTTGGAATTGTGGCGATGATAGATTTCTGGCGATGGGAATACAATTATGGCCACAATCTTAATCCAGATGCGCCCATAGTCGTTCCCGGCATGGCGTATCAACCTCCACTTATCGGATTCAAACAGTTGTTAAATTTTGGAGCCTACTCTATGCCCGCCCTTGGCGGATATCTCTTTATAGGCGTTGGATTACTTTTATTAACGGTAAATGTTCTGGAATTTAAATTTAAAAAAAGATGGAAAGCAATAACAATACAACCTGCATTTGCCATGCTAATAATTTCATCTTTAATTCTATCATCGTGCAAATCTGCTCCTTCTCCCATCGTGTTGGGCAAAGACAATTGCAGCTATTGCAAAATGCCGGTAAGCGATGCGAGGTATGGTGCAGAATTAATTACCTCAAAGGGTAAAATCTATAAATTCGATGATGCTCATTGCCTGTCTGTATTTATAACAGAATCCGGTGAAGCAACAAATAACTCAAAAATTTATTGTGTGAA
>JBIQMJ010000460.1:0-2874 GCA_044463445.1 Segetibacter koreensis | reverse complement strand
AAATTTATTTGAAGAAAAATTCTTCCAGGCTCAGCTAAAAAGGCTTCGCAAAGATGACTGGAAATATTCTTATACAAAGATCACTAACCACCAGGATGCGCAAAAACTGGTGGATAATATGCACAACCTTCTAAACAACGACATCAATATTATTGTTTACAATTTTGTGGATATGCTGAGTCATGCACGCACCGAAATGGAAGTCCTGAAAGAACTAGCTGCCGATGAAGTGAGTTACAGAAGCCTTACTGCCTCCTGGTTTGAGCATTCGCCTTTGCACCAGGCGTTAAAAAAGATAGCCGATAAAAAAATTAATCTGATAGTGGCCACAGATCATGGAAGCGTACGGGTAAATACGCCACAAAAAGTTGTTGGAGACAAACAAACCACCGCAAATCTCAGATACAAACATGGGCGTAATTTAAATTATGAATCTAAGGAGGTACTCGCTTTCCGTGATCCGAGGCAAGCAGGTTTGCCTGTTCCTAATGTAAACTCCTCTTACATTTTTGCGAAGCAAGATGGCTATTTGTGCTACCCTAATAATTACAATCATTTTGCTAATTATTACAAAAACACCTTTCAACACGGAGGTATCAGCCTTGAAGAAATGATTATTCCAATTATCAGGATGACCAGTAAATTAAATCCATAGTAAAACAATAAATAAATTAGGTTTTTATTTTCCAGCACGGAGGCCTGTTATCCTTGCTACATATTTTCCTAAAATATCAAATTCAAGATTTACAATATCATGGGTTTCTAATACCTGGAAATTCGTGTGTGAAAAAGTGTAGGGAATAATGGCAACAGTAAAATGATTTTCAGTGACATTAAAAGCAGTAAGGCTAACCCCATTTACACAAATGGAACCTTTTTCTATGATCAACAATGCAAAAGAAGGATCATATTTAAAAGTGAATTCAACACTACCTTCTTTATCGGTTTTTTGTACACAAATCCCCGTTCCATCTACATGGCCCTGCACTATATGCCCATCAAGCCTATCATTTAATTGCATGGCTTGCTCCAGGTTAATGAGGTCATTGTTTCTCCAATTTCCCAGACTGGTTTTTTTAAGGGTTTCGTCAATCGCGGTAACACGGTAGGTCTTACCATTTATTTCTTCTACTGTAAGGCAAACACCATTATGGGCAAGACTTTCATCAATTGCTAACCGACCCGAAAGTTCACTTTCAATATAAAAAACACGGTTAGAACCCGCTGTAGATATTTCTTTAATTCTTCCCAAATCTTTAATAATGCCTGTAAACATTTAGATGCTTGTTAATTTTAAGAAATTTATTGATTTTTAAATTCGGAAGTTTAAAAAAATATTTTATCTTTGCCCTCCTTTAAAAAAACACGTAAAATTTTATGTTGATAATTGATTCAAAAGATTGCGAAAATATTGATAAAGCGCTTAAAAAGTACAAGAAAAAATTTGAGAAGAGCCGCACTCTTTTGGAACTTCGCGATCGTCAATCTTACACCAAGCCTTCCGTGAAAAGGCGCGGACAGGTTTTGAAAGCTGTTTATAAACAACAGATCGCCAGCGGGAAGATAGAAGTTTAATTTAAAAACTACTTTATTATACTATTCCGGTGAGTTTAAGTCAGTAACTTTACACTCACCGGATTTTTTATGTCAAATACAGAAACCTCTCCCTTACAGGATTTTTTAAATTATCTTACTTTTCAAAAGAGGTATTCACCCCATACAATTATTTCTTATCAGAATGATCTCACTAAATTTTTTGATTTCATTTTGGCAGAATATAAGTTTAAGGAATTAAATGAAATAACTGCTTCAATCGTAAGAACGTGGCTGGCATCTCTCAAAGAAAATAAGTACTCACCCAAAAGTATTAACCGGAAAATATCTTCACTCAAGGCCTTTTTTAAATACCAGCTAAAATTAAAAAAAATTACCGTAAGCCCTGTTTCCACAATAACGTCCTTGAAGGTAAATAAAAGGCTCCCCACTTTTGTGGCTGAAAAAGATATTAAGGTTTTATTGGAGCATGACTTTTTTCGCGAAACATTTGCAGGGAAAACTGATTTTTTGATCTTCGAAATTCTCTACCAGACCGGTGTACGCAGAAGTGAATTGATAAATTTAAGGGAGACTGATATTGATAAAAGCAGAGGAATTATAAAAGTATTGGGAAAAGGAAATAAAGAACGGATGATACCGGTGAATAATAATTTATTGAACCTTATCGGAGAATATGTTTCAGAAAAACAAAAGAATTTTCCGGAGCTTAGTTCGGATATCCTCCTGGTTGGCAAAAAAGGCAAACCCCTCGGTCAGAAATACGTTTATAATATTGTAAAAAAGAATCTGGGTAAAGTATCTACTACAGAAAAGAAAAGTCCACATGTCCTTCGGCATAGTTTTGCCACTCATCTGACCAATAATGGCGCGCAGATAAATGCAGTAAAAGAACTGTTAGGCCATAGCAGTCTTGCAGCTACTCAAATCTATACCCACAATACCATTGAAAAACTTAAGGAAGTTTATAAGCAGGCACATCCAAAATCATAGTAGACAAAGAAAAAATTCATTTTTTCATTTTGAGAAATCATTTCAAAAATGTAACTTCATATTGGTAAAAATTTATTTCAATTTGAAAATCTTGCTGTCTTGAACACCTCTGATTTTTCCCCTGAAAATTTTATTCTTCACTTAATAAATACGACTACTATGAACGTAAACATTCAAAGTCTGCATTTTGTGCCTGATTCTAAACTGGTAGCATTGATTGAAAAAAAAGTCGCCAAGCTTTCACAATTCCATGAACGGATAACGAAGGTGGATGTTTTCTTAAAACTGGATAATGTGGCTCACAACATCAAAGACAAGATTGCGGAA
>JBIQMJ010000459.1:0-2881 GCA_044463445.1 Segetibacter koreensis | reverse complement strand
GCCTCGTAGTAGGCGGCAGCCACCAGGTGTCTAATCTTTTTGAAGACATCCAATACGGCGATCTCAGCGCCGTATTGATGCAGAATACGCCTTTCTGGGGGCATTGGATCAGGACGCCGGAATTAAAAATTGCCCTGCTGGATGAATGGGAAAACAAAATTGAAAAGCTGGCACGGACTACCGTACACGAAAATGTTACTTCACTCGCCGGGGTACCTACCTGGACGATTATTTTGATCAAAAGAATTCTTGAAATTTCGGGGAAAAAAACTTTGAAAGAAGTTTGGCCTAACCTGGAATTATATATGCATGGCGGAGTTTCGTTTACACCTTACCGTGAGCAAATTAATAAATTGATTGGCGCCCCTATAAATTACCTGGAGATGTATAATGCCAGCGAAGGCTTTTTTGCCGCCCAGAATATGCCGGATGATGAGGGCTTGCTGCTTTATACCGACCATGGAATATTTTATGAATTTTTACCAGTGGAGGAATATGGAAAGCCGGGTGCCAAAACTATTGGCCTGAAAAGAGTAGAACTTTACAAAAATTATGCTCCTGTAATTACTACCAATGGCGGCCTTTGGCGCTATCTGATCGGCGATACCATCCAATTTACTTCACTGAAGCCTTTTAAAATAAAGATTTCAGGCAGGCTGAAGCATTTTATGAATGCTTTTGGTGAAGAAGTAATTGTTGAAAATGCGGACAGGGCGATTGCCATCGCTTCTGCAAAAACCCATTCTTTAGTGAAGGATTATACTGCTGCCCCTGTATTTTTCACGGAACAAAGTAATGGCGCTCATGAATGGCTGATTGAATTTGAAAATCCGCCGGAAGATTTGAGCTGCTTCACTTTTGAACTGGATGAAGCATTAAAATCTCTGAATAGTGACTATGAGGCCAAACGGTATAAAAATATGGCGTTGCGTTTGCCCATCATACATTCGCTGAAAAAAAGCACCTTCGATAAATGGCTTAAAATTAAAGGCAAATTGGGCGGGCAACATAAGGTGCCGCGGCTGAGCAATGAAAGGAAAATGATAGAAGAAATTTTATCCCTATAATATTTCTAAAATAAAAAATGATTTTATTTGTTCGTTTACTTACTCAAAGATTTTATAACATTTTGAGTTTAAAAATTTTGTTTCTTCGCATAAATCATACTAACCTTAAATTAAAAAAGAAATGAAATTCACAAAATCCTTTATTCCCTTTTTTATAATTTTCCTGGCCTTTAATATCAATACTTCGGCGCAGAACAAAACATCAAAGGAGGAACCAAAGGCAGAAAAAAATCCAATGGTAGTGGTGGATTCTTTCGTTACTGTTAAAAATTCGGTTACTATAAAAGGGCAAAATGTGCCTTACACCGCAAAGTCAGGCACACTTCCTATCTGGGACGAAAACGGGAAGCCAATTGCTTCTGTTTTTTATACTTATTATGAAAGAAGTGATGTAAAAGACCGCACTACAAGGCCATTGGTTATTTCTTTTAACGGAGGCCCGGGCACGCCTTCCGTTTGGATGGAAATCGGTTATACCGGCCCCCGGATTTTGGACGTAGATGACGAAGGCTTTCCCGTTGAACCTTATGGCCTGCACGATAATCCCAATTCCATTTTGGATGTGGCAGATATTGTTTACGTTGATCCGGTGAATACCGGCTATTCAAGAAAGATCAATGAAGATATTCAGGGATCAAAATTTTTCGGGGTAAATGAAGATATTAAATACCTCGCTGAATGGATCCGAACCTTTGTTACACGAAATAACCGTTGGGCTTCCCCCAAATTTTTAATTGGCGAAAGTTATGGAACCACACGTGTTTCAGGGCTTGCTCTGGCATTGGAAAACCAGGAATGGATGTATTTGGATGGCGTAGTGCTTGTTTCTCCTACTGATTTGGGAATCAAGCGCGACGGGCCCGTGGGAGAAGCTTTACGGCTTCCCTATTTTGCGGCTACAGCCTGGTATCATAAAATGCTTCCCGCTGATTTGCAAAGTAAGGATCTGACTGACATGCTGCCGGAAGTGGAAAATTTTACGATGAACGAATTAATTCCCGCCCTCGCGAAAGGAAGCACGCTGACCAGTGCTGAAAAAGAAAATATCGCTGCTAAAATGTCTCGGTATTCCGGCTTATCCCAAAAAGTAATTTTGCAACACAATCTCATAGTTCCTTATGGTTTTTTCTGGAAAGAATTGCTACGAGATAAAGGATTTACCATCGGCAGATTGGATTCGAGATATCGTGGGATGGATAAGCAGGATGCAGGTAATTATCCTGATTATAATGCCGAGCTAACGGCATGGCTACACGCTTTTACCCCTACGATGAATCTGTACCTCAGGAATGAATTAAATTATAAAACCGATCTTAAATACAATATGTTTGGCAACGTGTGGCCGTGGGATGATAAGAATGACAATACCGGTGAGAACCTTCGCCAGGCTATGGCCCAAAACCCTTTTTTGCATTTGCTGGTACAGTCCGGGTATTATGATGGCGCTTGTGATTATTTTAACGCGAAATACAATTTATGGCAAATGGATCCGGGTGGCAAATTGAAAGATCGTATTAGCTGGAAAGGGTTTCGCAGCGGGCACATGATCTATATGCGAAAAGACGACCAGGCTACAGCAAACCAACAATTAAGAGATTTTATTATTCAGTCCATTCCTAAAAAAGGAGAGGGCGCAAAGTTCTGAATCAGAGGAAATATACAGCAAACCAACAAATAATCGATTTTCTTATTCAGCCAATTTCTATAAATGGAAATAAATAAAATTCTAAATTAAAAACCCTGGAAATTCATTTTCTTTTTGAAGGAGTTGATTGTACAAATTTTCTCACAAATCTTCTTTGGTAAATTTTTTC